>JAFGQI010000177.1 GCA_016935755.1 Anaerolineales bacterium | reverse complement strand
GTGGGGGGCGGTCTGGTGGGGAGGGCGGGTGGAAGAGCGTATCCGCCAGGGTGGTATCGCCGGGGATGCTGATGACCCCGAAAGCGGCTTCATACTTATTCAGGTTTTCGCTCAGGGCGCGCTGAAAGAGCTTGGCGCTGACCGGCGACATGATGATGCGCGAGGTGACCTGGGCCGGGCTGGCGCCTGGCAGCAGCTGGGCGAAGTCAAAAACCAGTTCGGAAGGGGAATGGGCGATGCGCACCAGGTTAACATATTCGATTGACAGGTTATCCGGAACTTCTAAAGGCGGGAATTGCCCGCCGGCTGGGCGGGTGGGGGGAACTGTCACGGCGATCCTCCTGTGATAAGTGTGGAACCAGGGTGACCCCTGCGGGTCACCCTGGTCGCAAAGATCGGGGGTTTAGAAGGGTATATCGTCTGAATCGCCAGCGGCATGACCGCCGGGTTCGTCGCCCTGGTAGCTGCTGGTGTCATCGCTGCGGCTGGACAGGAAGCGCACGGTCGAGGCGGTCACCTCGAAGGATGCGCCGGATGAGCCGTCGTTCTTGGTCCAGATGCGCGGGCCGCCAGTGCTGGGATCTGGATTCAAGCGACCTTCTACGAGAACCTTACTGCCTTTCTTCAAATACTGGTTGCAGGTCTCGGCCTGCTTACCCCAGGCGGTAATCCGGAACCAGATGGTCTCCTTGACTTGATTTCCATCCGATCCGGTATATTGGCGGCTGGTGGCAACGCTGAAGTTTGTCAC
Organism: Anaerolineales bacterium; assembly: GCA_016935755.1. Taxonomy (GTDB): domain Bacteria; phylum Chloroflexota; class Anaerolineae; order Anaerolineales; family UBA4823; genus JAFGQI01. The sequence goes on along the minus strand of JAFGQI010000177.1, from coordinate 24,746 downwards.
CGCCTGACCGCTGGGCAGATAGCGCATCTCAGGGTCTCGGCCCAGGTTGCCAACGATAATAATGGTGTGAAACATGGGATTCTCCTCTCACAGTGAGCTGTCTGTCTAAAGTTCCGGGCGCACACCGCACGGGGCAGAGCGATAAGGTAACTCACTGTTTATACAGAACAATTGTACACTAAATGGGGGTGGTTTGTAAAGGTAGTAAAGGCAGTTCTAATGATCAGCCTTTACGGAACTGCAGGCAGTAGTGGTGGAAGGTGTTGCTCACCCAGGCGCTGCCCAGCCCATAGGGCGCCAGGCGGATATCATCCTGGCACCAGATGCGCTCATCCTTGAGCTGATAGACCTGGCCGAGCTGGCGCGCCAGATCCCAGGCCAGGGGGTAGAGCTTGCCGCCCTTTTTGACATTCTTGACGATGATGGTCAGGTAGGCTCCTGGACGCAAGACGGTTTGCAGCGAGGCATAGATTTTCACCAGGCGATGCAGAAATTCGTCATAGTCGTCGATGTTGCCCAGATCAGCCGGGTCGTCGGAATAAAACACATCCAGCGCCTGCGTCTGGCGGCGCTTCTTCTGCGTCTGCGCCCCATAGGCGCGCAGCATATCCCAGTAGGGCGGCGAGGTGATGACATAGTCCACCGGCGGAAGCTGGTATTCGCCAGCGTAATCTGCAAATCGGGCGGCGTCGCCCTGGATCACCCGGGCGGTCAGGCCCTGGGCGGCTTCGCCCAGGCTGGCCTGTTCCTGCTCCACCACCTGGCGGGCGATCTCGGCGTAAGCCGGGTTCAGCTCGACGCCGCAGCTGTGCCGCCCGGCGCGCAGGGCTGCCACCAGAGCGCTGCCGGTGCCGGCCATCGGGTCCAGCACCATCTGGCCGCGCTTAGTGAAGAACTCGATGAACTCCTGCGCCAGCGTCTCGGGGAATTTGGCCGGGTGGCGCAGCACATTGGGCTGGCGGCGAGGCGGGTTGTGCACAAACCAGGATTTCTGGAACTTGAGCCAGGTCTTGGGGTCGAGGTCGTTCAGGCGGTTGGTGAAGGGTTTCTTGGCCATATCGATTTATTTCTGCGGTTCGTACAGGCGCAGATCGGAAAAATTGGCCGACACCATGTCAGCCGTGGAGGAGCGCACGTAGACCCCCAGCCCTCCGGCGAGCAGGGAGCCATCGCGCAGGCTGAACAGGTAGGCGCCGTTGGCGTAAAAGCGCATGTCTTTACCCAAAGCCCAGATCGCCAGGCGCGACTGGCTGGGCGCGCCGCGCGGGATCGCCCCGCTGCTGGTGGGTGGGATGGAGGAAGAGACCTGGTCGCCGATCAGGCGGTCCACCCGCGCCTGCCCGCTGCAGGTCAGCCCGAAGCGGAAATAGCCCTGGGCAGACGAATAGCGAAACAGCAGCCCATATTCATCCGCGCCGCGGCAGATATTGGGGCTGGCAGTAATCTCCAGATAAAAATCGCTCAGCTGGGTGTCCTGCCGCAGGCTGATCAGGTAGCTGCGCTCCTGGGTGACCGCCAGGCTGAGCTCGTTCACCCCCAGGGCGATATTCCCGGCGGGCAGCCGGCCCAGCATCCAGCCAGCCGGGTCGCTGAAATCATCCGCCAGAATCAGCGCGCCGTACTGCGAGCGGGTATCCAGGGTGGCAGAGATGCTCTGGGTGAAGATGGGCAGGGGGGTGTAGGTGGCGGTGGGCGGGAACCAGACGATGGTGGGCGTGGCGGTATCGGCTGGCGGCGGCGGCGTGCCGGTCGGCAGCGGCGGCAGCGGAGTTGCCAGCGGGTAGCAGGCGGAGGCGCTGAATAGAAGGAGCAGACCCAGCAGAAGGCGCAGCATCGTATTAGTTTACTACGGAAGTCGCCTGAACGTAAATGTCATATACGGAGTATGAGTAAAATCATAATTACCTGGATGGGCAGGCTGTTGTAAAATAAAGCAAGTATTCATCCTAATCAGCTGTTCAAGGAGAAAAGATGCGCAAAAAAGGGATTCTGATCACCGGGGCGGCGGGCGAAATCGGCGAGGCGCTGGTGAAGAGCCTGTCGGAGCAGGAAGAAAACCAGATTGTCACCCTGGACTTGAGGCCGCTGACGCCTGAGCACAGCGGGCATATCACCCACATCCAGGGCGACCTGATGGACCAGGCGCTGCTGGCTCGCATCGTCAGCGAGTATGAGATTCAGGTCATCTATCACCTGGCCGCGCTGCTCTCGACACGGGCGGAGTTCACCCCCGAGGCGGCTCACCAGGTGAACGTGGAAGGCACGCTGGGGCTGCTCAAGCTGGCCTCCGAGCAGTCGCAGTGGCGCGGCGAGCCGGTGCTGTTCATGTTCCCCAGCTCGATCGCGGCCTACGGCATGCCCGATCTGCAGGTCAAGGCGCAGTACCCGCACGTGCGCGAGTGGGAGTGGAATTATCCCACCACGATGTATGGCTGCAACAAACTGTACTGCGAGATGCTGGGCATCTACTACAGCCAGCACTACCGCCAGCTGGCGGCGGATAAGCCGGTGATGCTGGATTTCCGCGCCCTGCGCTTCCCCGGGCTGATCAGCGCCTTCACCGTGCCCAGCGGCGGCACCAGCGATTACGGCCCGGAGATGCTGCACGCCGCGGCCAAGGGCGAGCCGTATGCCTGCTTTGTGCGCCAGGACGCCATCATCCCGTTCATGGCTATGCCGGACGCCATCACCGCCCTGCTCAAGCTGGCCAAGGCGCCCTCCGCCAACCTGAAGCGGCGGGTGTATAACGTGACCAGCTTCAGCCTGACGGCGGAGGAGTTCCGCCAGATGGTGGTGAGATTCTTCCCGCAGGCGCAGATCAGCTATAAGCCGGATGTCAAGCGCCAGGGCATTGTGGACAGCTGGCCGGCCGGGCTGAATGACAACGACGCCCGCCGCGATTGGGGCTGGGCGCCGGATTATGATATGGAGCGCTCCTTCGGCGAGTATCTGGTGCCGAACATCACCGCCCGCTACCGGGGAGGGTAATAATAGGTGCATTGCACTTCGAAAGTGCAATGCACCTTGCGTTGGCTGCAGATTATTCCACTTTACGCCAGGCCAGGATCTCGGCGGCGTGTTCGCGCTCGTGCTCGAAGCTGTCGCTGGCGATCCACTCCCACAGGGGGCGGCCATCCAGCCAGGGGTAGCGCTGCGGATCGGCCAGGTCCTGGTCTGAAAAAGCCATCACCCGGCGGACGGTCTGCCTGCGCACCGCCTCGAGATCGGCGAAGACCTGCTCCAGCGAGCGATCCTGGCCTCTTTGTGTCCAGGCGGCGTTGGTCTGGTCCACGTCCACCTGGGTGAAGTGCATGCTGGTGGGCCTATCTCCCTGGGCGGCCTGCCAGAGCAGGCGCACCAGCTCGGCCTCCCACATGCTCAGATGAAAGAGAATATCCTTCACCGACCATTCCCCGGTCACCCCCGGCTGCTGCAGCTGCTCATCGCTCAGGCCTTCGATGGCTTCGAGCAGTTTTTCTCGCCATTCTTCCAGGGCGTCCAGAATCTCATCCTGAGTCATGTCTGCTCCGGGCTGGCTGGCGTTGGCTTGACCTGCTTCACTTTCAAGTCGGCCACGAAGCAGAAAACCTCCAGGCGCACCCTGCGCTCGGCCAGATCATAGTCCGGGCTGGTGAATTCCAGCGGGATGAAGAAGGATTCCTGCTTCTTGCCGAGCAGGCGGGCTTCGCTCAGGAAGGCGGTGCTGGCGAGCGAAAAACCCACCCCAGGCGGCAGATACAGGTCAATATCATTGACGAAGCCGAACAGGCGCAGGCGGGTTTCGCCGGCAGGCAGGTCGGCCTGGGTCATGTCTAGATCGACATCGCCCACGAAGGTCCAGAACTCCTCGGGTGCCACCGCCCACGGCCCAGAGCGGTGGATATCGGCCAGCGGGGAGATATTCACCTCCCCGGCGGGGACGAACTTGGGGCGCACCAGCAGCCACACGCCCAGCAGGATCAGGCCAACGGGCCAGCAGATGGCCCAGAAGTTGATCTGGAAGGCCTGGCCCAGGATCAGCATGATCCCGAACAGGATCAGCAGCCCGCCCATGACAAGATATCCTGTGTTGCGCATCTTATTCTCCTCATTCAGAAATCGCGAATGATTACTCTGGCACGATCCGCCAGCCGCGCTGGTGGGCGATCGATTTCAGGCTCTCATCCGGGTAGACCGCCACCGGGCGGCCTACCAGGGTCAGCAGGGGCAGGTCTGCGATCGAATCGGCGTAGGCAAAACTGGCCTGCAGATCGACCTCCAGCCCGTGCTGCTGAAGGTATTGGATTGCCAGGATGCCCTTGGCCTCATCGCTGCAGGCCGGCGGCACGGAACGACCGGTAAAGCGCCCGTCCCGCACTTCGAAGCGGGTGCCGAGAGCATGATCGGCGCCCACCTCCCGGGCAACACGCTCCACCAGTGGGTGTGGAGCAGAAGAGACCAGCATCACCAGGTCGCCCGCTTGGCGGTGCTGCTCCAGGATGCGGCGCGTCTCCGGGCGCCAGTGAGCGGAGAAGAAATGCTCCACTGCCCAATCCCAGACAGCCTGGCCCTGCTCCAGCGTATAGCCGCGGAAATACCAGGACAGATGGGCAGCCCAATTGCGGCGGAAGGCAGCTACTCCGACCAGCCCCAGGCGGTGGGCGGCATACTGCGGGTAGTGGATCGCCAGGAACAGGGCATGCGTACCCCGTCGCAGACGGTGGCTCTGAAAATAGCCCAGGATGCCTTTCCAGGTGCGGTCATCGGTCAGGGTGCCGTCAAGGTCGAAGAAGGCGGCTCGCTGCTCAGCCATGCTGCCCTCACCGCCCCGGCAGGCCCAGCGCGGCGGCAAAGGCCCGCACGGCCTGGAGGTGCTTCTCGGGCGTGTCGAAGCCGCAGCCCATGGTGTTGAACGAGAGATGCGTGGCGCCCGCCCCCTGCCACTCCTGGATGGTCTTCAGCCAGGAGGCCGGGTTGCCGTCGCCATGCGGCAGGCGCGGCTCCAGGCCCAGATCGGCCCAGCTGCGCCCGGCCTCATCCAGGAAGCGCCCGATCTGATCCAGGGCCGGGCGGGCGTCGAGGGCGCTGCGGTAGTTGGGCATCCAGCCATCCCCCAGGCGCGCCACGCGCCGCAGCACCGCCTCGGCATGCCCGCCGAACCACAGCGGGATGGGGCGCTGGATGGGCATGGGGTTCAGCCCGGCGTCCTGGATGGTGTGCCAGCGGCCGCGGAAATTCACCAGCGGCTGCGTCCACAGCAGGCGCAGCGCCTGCACCTGCTCCTCGAAGCGCCGGCCGCGGTTGTGGAAGTCCTCGTTCAGGGCGGCGTATTCCACCTGGTTCCAGCCCAGCCCGAGACCCACCCGCAGCCGCCCGCCGCTGAGCACGTCCAGGCAGGCAGCCTGCTTGGCGAACAGGGCGGTCTGGCGCTGGGGCAGGATGATCACGCCGGTGGCGAACTCAATGCGTTGGGTCAGGGCAGCCAGGTAGCTGAACAGGGTCAGCGGCTCCTGGAAGGGATCCTGGTAGGTGTACGGCCCCTGCCAGCCGCCTGGGCGGTCGGGGTTGGCGCCCAGCACATGGTCATAGGCCAGGATATGGGTGAAGCTTAACCCTTCGGCGGTCTGGGCGTAATCGCGGATCGCCAAAGGATCGGGGGGAAATTCAATCTGGGGGAAGACCAGGCCGATTTTCATTGCAGCTACAGCGTGTACAGCTCTCCATATTTATTCTTCAGGTAGCGGATGTACGGCTCGATGCGGATCGGACCGCCGGTGACGCGCTCGATCAGCTCGGGGGCGGTGAACTTGCGCCCGGGGGCGTATATGTTGGTGATCAGCCAGCCCAGCAGGGTGTCGAACTTGCCCTGGCGCATTTCATCCGGAATCTGCGGATGGGCTTTGAGGGCCTGCTCGAAGAAGGCCGCGCTGAGGATGTTGCCCAGGGTGTAGCCCTGGAAGGCTCCGCCGATCACGCCGCCGTACCAGTGCACATCCTGCAGCACACCGTCGCGATCATCGGGGGCGCTGATGCCAAAATCGGCCCTGAAGCGCTCATGCCAGGCCTCGGGCAGGTCCTTGACGGCTAAACTGCCCTCCAGCAGGGCCAGCTCGAAATCGAAGCGCAGCATGACGTGCAGGTTGTAGGTCACCTCGTCAGCGTCGACGCGCACCAGCGAGCGCTGGACGCGGTTGATGGCGCGGTAGAACTCGTCCAGCGGGGTGTCTTGCAGCTGGGCGGGGAAAGTCGCTTGCAGGCGCGGGTAGAAGAACTCCCAGAAGGCCCGGCTGCGCCCGACCAGGTTCTCCCACAGGCGCGACTGGCTCTCGTGCACCCCGGCGGAGGTGCCGGAGGCCAGGGGGGTGTTCTCCAGATCCTGGTGCACGCCCAGCTCGTACAGGGCATGCCCGCCTTCGTGGATCACGCTGAACAGGCAGTCGTTGAGGTAGTTCTCGTCGTAGCGGGTGGTGATGCGCACATCGTTGACCGAGAAGCGGGTGGTGAAGGGGTGGTGGGTCTTGTCCAGGCGGCCGCGCTGGAAATCGTAGCCGATGCGCTGGAGCACATCCTGGCTGAAGGCCAGCTGCTGCGCCTCGGGGTAATTGCGCCGCAGGCAGGCGTCATCCGCCAGGGGCTGGGAGGTGATGGCCTGCACGATGGGCACCAGCGCCTGGCGCAGCTCGGCGAACAGGGCGCTGACCGTCTCGGCGCGCATGCCGAAATCGGCGAAGTCGATCAGCGGATCGGCGATGTGCTGGTAGCCGGGGAAGAAATCGGCCATCTGGCGGCTCAGGTCGAGGGTCTTTTCCAGCAGCGGGCGCACTTTGGCAAAATCATTCGCCGGGCGGGCTTCGGTCCAGGCCTGGTAGGTGATGGCGCTGTGCTCGTAGAACTGCCCCAGGAAGGCGGGCGGCACCTTGAGGGCGCGCTCGTAATCCCGGGCGGTCACGCGCACCAGGCTGGCCTCGTCCGAATCATAGGGCAGGCTTTCAGCATAGGGCTGCAGCTCGTCCAGCAGATGGCCGATGACAGGGTCGATGAATTTCTCCTGCGCCAGGCGGGCCAGGGTGGACATCTGGCGGCCGCGGGCGGGAGCGCCGCCAGCCGGCAGGTAGGTGGATTGATCCCAGCCAAGCACGGCGTTGGCGCACTGCAGGTCGTCGATCTCTGCCAGGCGGGTCTTGAGTTCTTGTAGTTTTTCCTTCATGTGTTTTCCTCAGTGGGTTGGAATGATTGGATTGTATCACCAGGAGCGAGTTTTGTGATTACTGGGCGACCAGGCGAGTGATGCGCACCTGCTCGCGCAGGATCACCCGGGGTGGGGAAGCGGGCGGCTGATCTGCCAGCAGGGCCTGCTGGCGTGCTTCAATCGCCGGGTCGAAGATGGCATCGCCCCAATACTCTGCCAGCCACTGGCGCAGGGCGGCGGCGGTGTCGAAATAGCTGGCGAAGGGGTAAGTCCCCTGCCAATCGGGGGCGAAAAGCCCGCGCTTGTCGGCCTTGCTCAGAGCAACGTCGGCCTGCCCGTACTCGATGAAGTTATCCGTCTCCTGCAGATAGCCCAGCAGATGGCGCTGGCCGTCACAGAGCAGCTCGATGGGCGGCGGGTCGCCGGTGGGATGGATGTCCACCAGCAGGCCGCCGGGCCTCAGCAGGCTGCGGATGGTCTTCAGGGCATAGAGCATGCCCTCGGCGGGTATTTGCCGCAGCGGCCAGGCCAGGATGGCGCGGTCGAAGGGCCTGGGGCGAGGGCGGCGCGCCCAAAATTCCGCATACTGCTCCAGCTCGAGGGGCTGGAAGGTGACCTTGCGGCGCAGCTTCAGCGGGCGGTCCTGGCGGGCGCGGGCGATTTTGCCGCGATGGGGGTCAATGCCAACCACGCGGGCTGCCAGCCGGGCGTAGCGCCAGGTCAGCCGCCCGTCGCCGCAGCCGATCTCCAGCAGGCGCAGGCCGCGCAGCGGGCCGAGGTAGGCCAGCAGGGCCTTGGTTTCGTGTCCTTCGGGGTCAAGTTCGATGGGCATGGGGGAATTGTATCATGGAGGGGGCTGGGATGCATTGCACGCGCCGCGTGCATTGCATCTGGAGGGTTGTGACAGGCCGTCAACGAATAAGAGCAGCTGACAACGGATTACCCGCGGATTACACGGATTACGCGCAACAAAAATCCGTGTAATCCGCTCCCAAAATCCGCTGTCAGCGATCGGCGGTCGGAGGCGGTCTGACCCCACGAGGCGCTGGCGGCTGCCCGCCACCCCGCACTGAATGAATTCGGGCGCTGGCACAGGAAACGCGCTAAAGCGCGTTATGGCAGCCCACCAGGTTGAGCCGTAGCAGCCCCAACGCACGGGAATCCACGGAACGCGCCGCCTTCCTTGACAATCCTTGTGGGATAACCTAAAATGAGTTAATCCTGAGTATGGGACTGGGTAGGAGGTAATCCGCAGCTTGGTCAATCAGTCAATCAATGCAAGACGTTCATCTCTTACCGCCTATCGCCTATGAGCTATAAGCTATGACTCTCACCACCGGACAAACCCTGAACAACCGCTACCGCATCGTCAAGCTGCTCGGGCAGGGCGGCTTTGGAGCGGTGTACCGCGCCTGGGATACGAACCTGGATGGCCCGGTGGCGCTCAAGGAGAATTTCGAGACCTCGCCAGCGGCGGTCAAGCAGTTCCAGCTGGAGGCGAAGCTGCTGTTCACCCTGCGCCACCCCGGGCTGCCCAAGGTGTCCGATTCGTTCAGCCTGCCGGGCCAGGGGCAGTATCTGGTGATGGAGTATATTGAGGGGGAGGATCTGCAGGAGATGCTCAGCCAGGCGGGCGGGCCGCTGCACGAGGCGCAGGCGCTGGCGTGGATCGAGCAGGTGTGCCAGGCGCTTGAGTACATGCACAGCCAGGACCCGCCGGTGATCCACCGCGATATCAAGCCCGCCAACATCAAGATCACCCCGGCGGGCAAGGCGGTGCTGGTGGATTTCGGCATCGCCAAGCTGTATGATCCATTTGCCACGACCGCCATCGGCGCTAAAGCCATCTCACCAGGTTACAGCGCGCCTGAACAATATGGGGGTGAAAGAACAGATGCCAGGTCAGATATTTATGCCCTGGGAGCAACTTTATATCATCTGCTAACGGGGAAAAGACCGCCAGAGAGTGTCAAGATTGCCAGCGGCACAGCCACATTAAAATCACCCAGAAGTTTGAATGAAAAAATAAGTCCGGCGATCGAAGCCATTATTTTCAAATGCATGGAAATAGATGTAAAACAGCGCTATAAGGGCATCCGGGAACTTCGGGAAGCGCTGTCCGGGTCAGCATTTTATGTCGAGAGCGTGCCAGAACGTAAGATCACCAGAGCCCGATCAGCGGCCCGAACAGTTTCAAATATTCGCGCCGCTGGTTCAAAGTACCGGGCCATTTGGGGCTGGATCGCCGCGGGGGTGCTGGCGCTGACCCTGTGCGTGGTGGCTGTCTCGGCGCTGGTTGCCTGGATCGGCGGAGGTGAGGATCGAAAGGCGACGGAGACCGCCCTGGCGCTGGAAAGAACACGAACCGCTGAGGCGCTGATGGTCACTGAAGCGCTGAAAACAACCGCGGCCATGCCGACCACGCAGGTTCCAGCTACCACGGCCGCCCCACCCACGGACACACCCACGCCTGCCCCGCCCACGGCCACGTTCACACCCACGGGGCTGCCCTTGACCTACACCGACGAGAAAGGCGTGCCGATGGCGCTGATCCCGGCGGGGGAGTTCTGGATGGGCAGTGAGGACGACACCCACTCGAAGCCGGTGCATACCGTCTATCTGGACGCCTTCTACATGGATATTTATGAGGTGACCAATGCCCTTTATGAGCAGTGCGTCCAGGCGGGGGTATGTACGCCGCCGAGATATTCACAGTCCTCCACTCGCGATAGCTACTATGGCAATTCAGCATACGCTGACTACCCGGTGATCTATGTGGAATGGGAGCAGGCGCGGGCATTCTGTGAAGAGTGGCGCGGGGCGCGTTTGCCAACCGAGGCGGAGTGGGAGAAGGCGGCCCGCGGTGGGCTGGAGGGCAAGCTGTATCCCTGGGGCGATGAAGCGCCGGTATGCCAGAAAGGGGCGCAGAATGGGGCTAACTTCTCCAGTTGCACATCAGATGATACCGAGCCGGTGGGCAGCTACAGCGCCAACAGTTACGGATTGTACGACATGGCGGGCAACGTGTGGGAGTGGGTGCAGGATTGGTACGATCAGACTTATTACAGCATCTCACCATCCAGCAACCCGCGGGGTCCCATTTCGGGGGCTACTCGAGTGCTGCGTGGCGGGAGTTGGTACAACATTCCGTACAACCTGCGTGCGGCGAACCGCTTCTTCAACAACCCGGTCAGTCGGCTCATCTACATCTTCGGGTTTCGTTGCGCTGGTAGTGTGGCATCCATAGAAGAACTCACTCCAAAAGCGACTCAAATGGCGCCTACTTCTACTGCGACACCTGAGACATCTGGGGAGCTCCCTAATTCCTACACCGACGAGAGGGGCGTGCCGATGGCGCTGGTGCCGGCGGGGGAGTTCCAGATGGGCAGCGAAGATGGCGCAGACGATCAGAAGCCGGTTCACACAGTGTACCTGGATGCCTTCTATATGGATATCTACGAAGTGACCAACGCCCTGTACGAGAAATGCGTCCAGGCAGGGGTATGTACGCCGCCGTCAGATTCGAGCTCCTATACTCGCAGCAAATACTACGGCAGCGCGGAGTATGCCGACTACCCGGTGATCTATGTGAACTGGGAGCAGGCGATAACCTTCTGCGAGGAGTGGCGCGGGGCGCGTCTGCCGACCGAGGCTGAGTGGGAGAAGGCGGCGCGTGGCAGGCTAGAGGGCAGGTTGTATCCGTGGAGTGATAATGCGCCGGATTGTTCGATATTGAATTTTGATGCATCAGGCTGCATAGGCAACACCAGCAAGGTGGGAAGCTACAGCCCGAACGGCTATGGGCTATTCGACATGGCTGGCAACGTGTGGGAGTGGGTGTGGGACTGGTATGGATTGTATAGCAGTTTATCATCCAGTAACCCGCAAGGGCCGTCCTCGGGGCAACATCGAATACTGCGCGGCGGCGCGTGGAACAGCTATGGTTATTACTTGCACACTGCCTATCGTTATAGGCTCACACCCGGCGGTACGGATTTCAACTACGGTTTTCGTTGTTCCCGCTCACCTTGATTTTAGATTTTTACCTCTGGAATCCTGTAATACTGGAGGCAGGCCGTCAACGAATAAGAGCAGCGAATAAACGAATGGGATTGGCGCACATTCGTTTATTCGTTTGGTATTCGTTGATGGCCGGTGGGGTAGGGGCGACCCACCCCTTGCTGATTGCAGCGCGTGCGGGCTGGGCCTCCTTCCCACACCGGGCGCGAGTTGGCCTGGACGGGTCGCCCCTACGCGCGCTGTTTTCCACATCGCACCGAATAAATTCGGGCGCTGATACAGAACACGTGCTGAAGCGCGTTATGGTAGCCCACCTGGGTGGGCATGGTGTATCAGCGCCGGGTTTCAACCTGTGCGGGGCAGGCAGGGGCCGTCAACGAATAAGAGCAGCGAATAAACGAATGGGATTGGCGCGCATTCGTTTATTCGTTTGGTATTCGTTGATGGCTCTTATCGCGCCGCCCCCTGCTAATTGAATAAATTGTTCAAGCGCTGATGCAGGTCTTCTTCCAATGATTTGGGCAGCCTGCCAAGCTCGCGCTGGATGACAGAGCGGGTTACAGTCATCAGTCATCGAAAGGCTTGCCATCCGAGAGGCTGTAGATATCTTCTTCGGCGTCGCGCAGCGAGGCAAAGGCAGGGTTTCGGGCGGCGGCATACAACCATTCACGCTCATCCGGCTCTTCTTCTGCCGGGAACAGGACAATCACCCTGACACGCCGCGGTCCCGTGATGGGCAGTTCCTGATCCAGGCGCAGCTGGCGGTTTTCATCAACTGTTCCGCCGACTTCAATGGCTGCTAATGAGGGTTCCATGGGTTTCCTTCTTTCCTGTGCATGAGAAATAGTATACCCCAAATTAAAAACCCCAGGGGTCTCGGCGGTATAAATCACCGCATGACCCCTGGGGTTTGGTTTACAACCCCTCCAGCTGCCCTTTGATCTTCGCCGCCGAGTCCTGGTAGGCGGCCAGCTTGTCGCGCTCCTTCTGCACCACCGCGGGCGGGGCCTTCTCGGCGAAGGAGGAGGCCAGCAGCGCCTCCAGGCGGGTGATCTGCGCCTGCAGGTCGGACAGGTCGCGCTCCAGGCGAGCGCGCTGCTCGCCGGCGTCCACCAGCCCGGCCAGGGGCAGGTAGACCTCCACCGGGCCGACCACCAGGGCGATGTGGCCTTCCGGTTTGGCGGGCAGCGCCGCATGAATCTCCAGGGCGGCCAGATCCAGCCCGGCCAGCGCCGCCAGGGGCGCGGACTGCTGGCGCAGCATCTGCGCCGCGCTGGCCGAGACCAGCGCCGCCGGGATGCGTTTGCCGGGCTTGACGTTCTTCTCGGCGCGCAGGTTGCGGATGGCGCGCACCACCTCCTGCAGCAGGGAGAAATCGGCTAGAGTCGAGGCCTCCCAGGCATATTCGGGGCGCGGCTCGGGCCAGGGCGCCACGATCAGGGCGGCGGGCCACTGCTTCTGCATAGCGGCCAGCAGGGCGGCCAGCGGGGAGGCGAAGGCGGCGGTCTTGAGATGGCCCCACAGCTCCTCGGTGATGAAGGGCGTGAAGGGGTGCAGCAGGCGCAGGCTGGCATCCAGCACACGCGTCAGGCCGTAGGCGGTGATATAGGCGCGCCGCCCGCCCTCGGCCAGCTGCAGCTTGGCGATCTCCACGTACCAGTCGGCGAAATCGCCCCAGAAGAACTCGTAAATCTGCCGCCCGGCCTCGCCATACTGGAAGCTCTGGAACAGGCGCTCGACATCCCGGATGAGCATCTGCAGGCGCGCCCAGATCCAGCTGTCCGCCAGGGTCCACTCCTGGTCGGCGATCTGCGGGTCTGGCCCGGGGTCGCCGGGGCGCAGGCTGTCGATGGCGGCGATGACGAAGCGCCCGGCGTTCCAAATCTTGTTGGCGAAGTTGCGGTTGGCTTCCACCTTCTTGACGCTCAGGTTCATGTCGTTGCCGGGGGTGGAGCCGACCAGCAGGGTGAAGCGCAGGGCGTCGGTGCCCAGGTCGTTCATCACCTCCAGCGGGTCGATCACGTTGCCGTAGGTCTTGCTCATCTTGCGCCCGTGCTCGTCGCGGATCAGCCCGTGCAGGTAGACGGTGTGGAAGGGCGGCTGCCCGGTGAACTCCAGCCCGGACATAATCATGCGCGCCACCCAGAAGAACAGGATATCGTAGCCGGTCTCCATATAGGAGGTGGGGTAGAAGTAGCCCAGGTCGGGGGTCTGCTCGGGCCAGCCCAGGGTGGAGAAAGGCCACAGCCCGGACGAGAACCAGGTGTCCAGCACATCGGGGTCCTGCTCCAGGCGGGCGCTGCCGCAGTGGGCGCAGGCGCTGGGGTCCTGGCGGGCGACGGTCTGCTGGCCGCAGTCCTGGCAGTACCAGACCGGGATGCGGTGACCCCACCACAGCTGGCGCGAAATGCACCAGTCCTCGATGTTCTCCAGCCAGTTGTAGTACACCTTGGTGAAGCGCTCAGGCACGATGCGGATTTGCCCATCGCGCACCGCCTGCAATGCGGCTTGCGCTAATGGCTGGATGCGCACAAACCACTGCGTGGAGAGCATCGGTTCAACGATCTCGCCGCCGCGCTGGGTGCGCGGCACGGTCAGGGTGTAAGGTTCTTCGCGCAGCACCAGCCCTGCCTGGCGCATATCCTCCCACAGCCGCTGGCGGGCGTCGAAGCGATCCAGCCCGGCGTAAGGCCCGCCGTTAGCGTTGACGCAGGCGGCCTCGTCCAGGATGGAGATGATCGGCAGGTTGTGGCGCTGGCTGATGGCATAGTCGTTGGGGTCGTGGCCGGGGGTGACCTTGAGCGCCCCGCCGCCGAACTCGCGGTCGACGTAGTCATCGGCGATGACCGGGATCAGGCGGTTGAGCACCGGCACAACCGCCTGACGCCCGATGAAGCGCTGGTAGCGCGGGTCTTCGGGATGCACCGCCACGGCAGTATCGCCCAGGATGGTCTCCGGGCGGGTGGTGGCGACGGGCAGGTATTCGTCCGAGTCGGCCAGCATATACTTGAAGTAGTACAGCTTGCCGGGCTCCTCCGAGTATTCGACTTCCAGGTCGGAGACGGCGGTGCGCAGACCGGGCGACCAGTTGATCAGGCGCGGGCCGCGGTAGATCAGGCCCTTCTCGTACAGGCGCACGAAGGCCTCCCGCACGGCGCGCGACAGCCCGGCGTCCAGGGTGAAGCGCTCGCGCTCCCAGTCGCAGGAAGCGCCCAGGCGGCGGATTTGCTGGGTGATGATGCCGCCGTACTTCTCCTTCCAGGCCCAGGTGCGGTGCTGGAACTCCTCCCGCCCGATCTGCTCGCGGCGCAGGCCTTCACGCGCCAGGGCTTTCTCCACCTGCAGCTGGGTGGCGATGCCGGCGTGATCCGAGCCGGGCACCCACAGGGTGGAATAGCCCTTCATGCGGTGGTAGCGGATCATCAGGTCTTCCATCGAGACGAACATGGCGTGGCCCAGGTGCAGCTCGCCGGTGACGTTGGGCGGGGGGATGGAAATGACGAAGGGCGGCACCGCCGGGTCGAAATCCGGGCGGTTGGGGTCGTTGTGCGGCTTGAAGTAGCCGTTTTCTTCCCACCAGGCGTAGATGCGCTGCTCGGTGGCGTGGAAGTCGTAGGTTTTGGGGAGGGGGGGCATAGGTTTCAAGTGTTAAAGTGTTTCAGTGTCAGGTGATCAGGGATAGGTTAATCAGGGAGCGTTCAATTGGGGTGCAGGGCGGGGTTGTCGACCTGCAGGCTCTGCTGGCGGGCGGTCTGGTAGAGCTGCTCGTCGGCGGTGACGAAGATCAGCCCCGGCAGGCCCGCCGCGCCAAGCTCCTGGTTGAGGCGCAGGGCGGTCGCCAGGTGGACCGCGTCGTAACCACGCAGGGGCATTTGTTGGGTTAGCTCGGCAGCCAACTGGATGACTTCTTCGGTGAGGTCTAAACCCGCAAATCGTTCTCGGCTGTCTCTCATGAAACGTGCGTACAGCAGGGGCTTTTTCGCTGGGGGAATTTGTCCCAGACGTTCCCGCCGGGCGATAGCCGCTGCCACCTCCACGATGCCGATCCTGGCGAAGGATATTTGATGGGCAGATCGCCTGGCGGCATCCACAGCATGATAGATCGAGTCCACCCATTGGCTGCCGGTTTCATCAATATACAGCTTGACCAGGGCGCTGGAATCAAAATAATACTCGCTCATTCGCGCGGCCCACGTTCTTCTATAATGATGTCGGACAAAGGGGGGACGCCTTTCAGCAGCTCGCGCAGTTCGGCATGGCTCAAGATGGGCACATCGGCGTACTCCTCCATCCACTTGGGACTAAGCGGCGCCCAAAGGCCCTTCTCGCGCATGCTGCGCCAGAAGCGCGCCTCCCGGCTTTCCTCCGGGTAGACGGTCTCCGCCAGGCCGCGCTGCAGGGTCTCCACCAGGGTGGCGTTGAGCGAAGCGTCGGAGGCCTGGGCGCGCTGCTTGAGCTTCTGGTGCAGCTGGGCCGGGATTCGTACAGTCAATTTCACCATCTCTTGCATGTCATGCTCCTTAAATGCCACTATGGTGGCATTATACCATAAGCTCGCCGCGCAGCACGGTCACCGCGCCGCCGCCGACCTTGACGTTCAGGATGTCGTCGGGCGCGCCGATCACCTCCACGGTGGCCTGGCCGGGGCGGCTCATCCAGTGGCCCTGCTCAGCGATGAAGTTGGGCCGCTCGATCAGGCCGTAATGCCACAGGTAGGCCGCCATCCCACCGGTGGCCGAGCCGGTGAAGGGGTCTTCGGGGGAGTCGGGCGGGACGCCGAAATGGCGGGCGAAGGTGCGCCCGGCCTCGGTGATGCCTTCCAGGACGAACAGGTGCGGGCTGAAGAAGCCCACCCGCTGGCGCAGGTTGGTGTAGAAGGGCACGTTCATCTCGATCCGGCGCAGAACGTCCAGCGAGCGCAGCGGCACCATCAGCTGCGGCGTGCCGGTGCTGACCACCTGGATGGGCGCATCCGGCAGCAGGTCGTCCTTCTTCAGGCCGAAGGCGGGCAGCACTTCGTGGGGCTTGAGCAGCGCCAGGAACTGGGGCTTCTTCTGGCTCATCACGACGCGCTCCACCAGCCCATCCTGGCTGAAGATTTCCACCGGGATGGGGCCGACCTTCAGCTCCAGGATCAGGTTAGTGTGGGTGGTGACGGACTGGCCTTCGCCGGAGAGCGACAGGCGGCCCGAATCGACCAGGGCGTAGGTTGTGGCGATGGTGGGATGCCCGGCCAGGGGGATTTCCTCGGCGGGGGTGAAGAAGCGCACGCCAAAATCGGCCACGCTCGACTGGCGCACGAAGGCCGTCTCGGACAGGTTCATCTCGCGGGCGATGGCCAGCATGGTCTCGTCGCTCAGCCGGTCGGTCTCGAAGACCACCGCGCAGGGGTTGCCGCCCAGCGGGCGGTCGGTGAAGGCGTCTACTTGCATGAAGGGGTATCGACGGGTCATGGTTCAATCCTTATCTGCAGTTCAAGCGGTTCAGCGTCCGGGATATGCTGGATCTCCACCAGCTGGACGCGGCAGACGCTGGTGAGATCGGGGATGGCTGCCGCCAGGGCGTCTGCCTGGTGGGCGTCCCCAGCCGATAATTGTAACCGCGAAAGCTCAGTTCCCAGGGGCAGATTGTGCTCGCTCTTGTAGCGGCGCACGGCGGTGGCGATCTGCACCAGGGTCTCGCCCAGGGCTTGGGCGCGCTCATCGTCCAGCCGCGGGTCGGGGACGGGCCAGGCGGAGGTGTGGATCGATTCATCCGGGTAGGGGCGACCCAACGGCTCCTGGCGGGTCGCCCGATCTGCGACAAACAGCCCCTGGTAGATCGTCTCGGTGATGTAGGGCAGGAGCGGGGCGAAGAGCTTGAGCAGAGCCAGCAGGCTGTGGTAGAGAGCGTAGCGTGCCCCCTCGCGCTGTGGGTGAGCCTCATCGTACAGGCGCTGCTTGGCCATCTCCAGGTAGTTGTCGGCCAGGACGCGCCAGAAGAAATCCTCGCTCTCGCTGCGGGCGGAGGCGTAGTCGTACTCCTGGAACAGGCTGGTGACGCGGCGCACCAGGGCTTGCAGGCTGGCCAGCAGCCAGCGATCCGCCGGGGAGAGGGCGGGGGGCGTCTGTGGGGGGGTGTAGCCCTCCAGGAAGCGCTGGCTGAAGCGAGCCACGTTCCACAGCTTGGTCACCAGCCGCGCCCCGGCCTGGATCTTCTCCTCGCTGATGACCGCGTCGCGGCCCGGCCCGGCGCTGGCCGCCCAGTAGCGCACCGCGTCGGCGGAGTAGCGCTCGATCATCTCCAGCGGCGGCATCGGCCCCCCGCCGCGGCTCTTGCTGATCTTGCCGCTGCCCTCGCCCGCCAGGCCCCAGCCCGAGATGAGCGCATCCTGCCAGGGGGTCTGGCCGGAGTGGTGGTGCGACTTGACGATAGTGTAGAAGGCCCAGGTGCGGATGATCTCGTGGGCCTGCGGGCGCAGCGAGAAGGGGAAGACTTTGGCGTACAGGGCGGGGTCGTCCAACTGCTGCCCGACGATCTGCGGGGAGAGCGAGGAAGTGGCCCAGGTGTCGAAGATATCCAGCTCGGGGGTGAATTCCGTGCTGCCGCAGGCGCAGGGGTGGGCGGGCTGGCTCTCTGTTGGATCCACTGGCAGCTGGTCTTCATCTGCCAGGATCACCGCGCCGCAGCGGGCGCAGTACCAGACCGGGAAAGGCACGCCGTAGGTGCGCTGACGCGAGAGACACCAGTCCCAGTTCAGGTTCTCCACCCAGGCCTGGTAGCGCGCCAGCATATGCTCGGGGTGCCAGCGCACCTGCTCGCCCGCCCGCAGCAGCTCTGGCTTGAAATCCAGCAGGCGGATGAACCACTGGCGCACCGGGATGTACTCCACCGGGGTATCGCAGCGCTCGTGGACGCGCACCGACTGCTGGATGGTCTGCTGAGCCAGGATCAGCCCGGCCTGCGCCAGGGCCTGCACGATCTGGCGGCGCGCCTCGCTGGTGGTCAGCCCGGCGTACGGCCCGGCGGCGGAGGTCATGCGCCCGTCGCGCCTGATGGCCTCCACCTGCGGCAGGTGATGGGCATACCACCAGGCCACGTCGGCGGTGTCGCCGAAGGTGCAGCACATCACCGCCCCGCTGCCTTTCTCGGGGTCGGCGCCGGGGTCTGCCAGAATGGGCACACTCTGCCCGAAGAGCGGCACAGCCGCCCTGCGCCCAACCAGGCCGCGGTAGCGCGGGTCATCTGGGTGTACGAATACCGCCACGCAGGCTGGCAGCAGCTCCGGGCGGGTGGTGGCGATGGGCAGGGGGGCGCCATCCTCCAGCCGGAAGGCCAGGGTGGTGAACTCGGATGGGCGCTCCAGGTCGTTCAGCTCGGCCTGGGCGATGGAGGTGCGGCACTCCGGGCACCAGATAGCGGGCGCCTGGCGGCGGTAGGCCAATCCCCGGCGCTGCAGGTCAATGAAGGACAGCTGGCAGGCGCGCCGGGAGCGCTCGTCGATGGTGCGGTAGGTGTAGCGCCAGTCGATGGACAGCCCCAGCCGCTGCCACAGGGTCTGGTAGTCGCCTTCGGCTTCTTCGCTGACCTGCAGGCATTTCTCGATGAAGGCGCTGCGCCCGATCTGGGCGGCGGTGAGGCCCAGGCGCTTCTCCACCAGCCGCTCGGTGGGCAGGCCGTTGTCGTCATAGCCCATCGGGTAGAAGACATTGCGCCCGTTCATGCGCTGGAAGCGGGCGATGAAATCGGCGTGGCTGTAGGAGTAGACATGCCCCAGGTGCAGGTGGCCCGAGACGGTGGGCGGGGGGGTGTCGATCGAGTAGACCGGGGCGGGGCTGGCCGGGTCGAAATGGTAGATTCCGCTGCGCTGCCACTGGGCCAGCAGGCGCGGCTCGGCTTCCTGGGGGGAGTAGTGTTTGGGTAGAGGCATGCTTTCTCCTTAAAAAAATAAACCCTTTCATCCAGATGAGGACGAAAGGGAGCCTTCCGCGGTACCACCTCAATTCGCCGGGGTAACCGGCGCTCTCACCGCCTTGGCGGGCCGGGGGGCCGAGCAGGGCTTCGCTGTAACGGGCTCACCCGCGCCGGTCTACTCATCTTGCGTGAAAGGCTTTGCCAGCCTTTCACTTAGAATTTCTGCGGCGGTCATTCCGGGCGACATTCGGCGGGGGTTTGCTGGGGTGGCTTTCAGCCGGGGCCGCTCCTTCTCTGTGCAGCGCACCGCTGGCCTACTCCTCCCGGAGGGGGGTATTCAGTTGGGGGTGATTATACTCAGTTTACTAAGATTCGGCAATATAGGAGAAATGCACTGGGGAGCCGCATTGCTCCTGGTATGACATCCTAAAAGGAACTCAGGAACTTTCGCGCAGGATACCATAACGGTCAAACAAACTGTTAAAAAATGTTACTATGGTTTGATTTGCTTGTTCAGGGTTTATAAATTCTGCACCACCGAAACGATATACCTCGTAGCCGAGTACTCTAATACGGCGATCTTCTGCAACCATTTCAGCATATCTGCCTGGTAATGCACGGCCTTCATCATCTGCATAATGTTGAATACCATCTATCTCAATAACGATTCTGACAGAGTTGCGAAGAAGCATCAGAAAATCCATCCGCTGGCGGACAAGCACCGGTTTGCTGCGCTCGTTTTGTCTTATAGGGTCATAATGAAGGTGGACTTGAGGCAACAAAGCGGGCAAGTTAACACCATATATTACTTTGACATCTCTGAAATAGGTGTCAAATAGCATCTTTTCGGGCTCTGACTGAAGCGATGCTCGCAGCCGATACCCCAAATCGCGTCTGGTCTTTTTATCTTCAGCATCTTCAGCTTTTATTTTACTCCACCATTCCACTAGCATTTCCCAGGTCAGGTCGCCATGAGGTGGTGGTTGATCATAGATTAAACACTGATCAGCGTAACGAACGACACGGATATTCATATTTACCGCATCGTCTATGACGATATCGGGCTTAGGACCTGTGGAAGCAAAGATTATGTATTTGGGTGATCCCGAAACCCCTTTTTCTATTCTACGTACTTTGTAGAGCGGAAAACCGCCTTGTAATCCCTCCTGCCGTAATTCATAGGAATCTGATTGGAGTAATGGATTGATTAGTTCCACAAGATTATTCTGCTTGTCTGGAGGCTGGACTTCTGGAAGCACCATACGCTCTATCAATAAACAGAAACGCTCATCAGGCCATTCTGCTAATCCGAGCCTCTGTAGGTAATTCAAAACAGAGATTCGTGTTGGTTGTATTGTATTGGGTTGCGATGACCCCAATAAAACGGACAACAAAGTTGAAGATGAGCCAAGGTACAGATTTTCATCGTTACCTGGCTCGGGTAAGGAGTCTCCCAAAGCTGAAGGGAGAACAGGTTCGAAGAACCCTCCAATGCTTAGCCTGCCCCAGAAACTTTTGCCTTCCAAACACTCAGCAATTCTATATCGGGTGACAGTAGATATTTTTTGATCACTTTGACTCTTTATCCACCACAACGAATCTTGCAAACGTTGTAGATCCACGGCCGATGGCTTTCCTCTTTTACCTGGATAGCTGTTGAGTATTATTTCTGCTGCAGCGATAATGGAGAGATCATTCGTATCCGAAGCGACTTTACATAAATAAGAGAACTTACCTAATTTACCCGTATTATCTTCAACATAAAGGTCGAGGGTATGACACACATCGTGAAGAGTATCCCAAATTTCCAGACTGTAGATAATATTAGCAATTATTTCTCGTAAGGTTCCCAACTCATGTTGCACATCTGCCATATCATCGCCTCCGTACTTATGGCACCTTTACCGTCTGATAGAACTTCTGATCACTATTCATACTCAAAGCCGTATTCTAAAATTTCAGGATCAAAGGTTTCTAACCACTCTATGAATAATCCATACATCTGGAAAGCACCCTTGCAAGCTGATGATAGTCTTGCATTCGTAGGTGTATAACCCTTTTCCCAGAGTTGATGAATAACTCTGTTCCTTCGTCTATTGAACTCGGTTAATTCATTAACAAAGGTTCGATCCTTTTGATATTGTTGTAATAGGTACTCTTCGTAAGATTTGATTAAATCATAAAAGCTTTCTTTCTCGGTTTTGCCTAAAAATACTCTAAGTAATGCTTCTATCAATGAATGCGTTAACAAGAAGCAGGATACGTAATCTCCACGTTGGAATGCTGCCTGAGCCGCTGCTTCATTATCAGCTATGATTTCTTGAGTAATTTTTTGGAAAGTGTTCATTTTGGTGGAGTTAATTTTTCGATTTATAATAAGTAGAGAGGTTAGCAAATCAACCTAAAATTGAATCAACCAATCTGGTTCTGGAACAATGGGCTTTACGCGCAGCCATCAGTTAGTTTTGCATAATTGTACACCTGAAAGCCAGAATACCGTAAAGGCTTCCCATTCCAGAACCCGCCCTCGAATTCGTCAGCCTAGTATCAAGGGGTGAGGGTATCTCTCAGAGTGAACATGGGGGTGTCTGCCCACTTCGCTGCTCCCAACCAATGAGCAAGATTACTGTCAATACTGGCAATTCATCTCTCCGCTTGCCTTGCACGCCTGCCTATCGCGGGGCAAGGACATCACCGAGTTCTGGTAGTAGGGTGACGATCTGGCGGTGTGGTGGTGGGGGAGCGTTGTCTATCTAACCCAATACCAGGCCAGAGAACAGCAGCGAATGCACTAATTGCACAGCAAAGAAGAATTTGAGAATCTGGTTCAGCTTCTTCACCTTTTTCTTCGACAAGTAGGGCGGCAAGTTCCAACTTGGAACTCAGCCATTTTTGAAAATATTTCGTTTCCATGTAGTATTTTCTCTAAGATAGTACATCAATTTGATGTCAACATCATTTCATATCCACGAACACAAATGGAATATTCAGATAAAGAAACGTAAACCATAGAAAGTCGTTCATGGTGATTGCGCGCAACGAAAACCTGTGTTGTTGTCCGCACCATAGTAGGATCCACCTCGTTCTGCAATCTGAATATCGTGAGCACGAGATCTCCACGAGCCACCCCGGGTAACTTTATAATATCCAGAAGTTGGACCGGTTGGATTATCGCGAGGCGAACTATTGTAATAGGTTTCACTGTACCAATCCCAGACCCACTCGGACACATTACCCACCATGTCAAACAACCCAAAGCCGTTTGCAGGACAGCTCCCCACTGGACTTGTATCATTTACGCATTCGAGATAATTCACTTTTAAACAGCTTGGGAAATCATTCCCCCAGGGGTATTTATACCCATCCAGCCCGCCACGTGCTGCCTTTTCCCATTCCGCCTCAGTAGGTAACCGCGCCCTACGCCACTCGCAGAACACCCGCGCTTGATCCCAACTAACATATATAACTGGAGAATTTGCATACCTTGGAATACCATAGTAATTTAGTTGAGTTGATGAACTCGAATCTGATGGTAATGTACATATCCCTGCCTGAACACATTTTCCATAAAAAGCAATGGTCACCTCGTAGATATCCATGTAAAAAGCGTCCAGATACACCGTGTGTACTGGTTTCTCACCGTCACCGCCGTCCTCGCTGCCCATCCGAAAATCTCCTGCCGGGATCAGCGCCATACGAACCCCCTGCGCATCAGTATAGGTGTTTGGCAGTTTAGTTGGTATAGGGGTCGATGTAGGGGTAGCGGTCAGCGAAGGAGCAGGTAATGCTAAGGAAGTATCATAATATGGGGTCGGGGTTGATTTAACCCGGATGTCTTCATCAGTGCTCATATAAATCAAGACGATCAATATACCCCCAACCAGCATCGCCAGAAGAATCCCACCCCATGAAATTACGGGTTGATTGAAAGTATACGTCTGTCCTTGTGGAAGTGCGGCTGCACTGAGAGGTACAGCCGGTGATGATGCCGGGGCAGTGTGAGCAGTGGAATTTTTCCAACCGACATTGCCAGTTCGTTGATCATACAGGGCAATTTCTAGCATTCGACGGAAGTCTTGTACGCTCTGATGCCGCGCCTCAGGCAGCATCGCTAACGCGGTCAATATTGCCTGCTCCACCACAGGCGAGACAGTCTGGTTCAGCTGGCGTGGAGCAGTTAACCCAGCACCCAGGTTGCGGTCGGGGGCTTCGGGTGGTTCCTTTCCGGTGAACAGTGTGTATAGGGTTGCCCCCAGGGCATAGATGTCGGTGCGAAAATCGGTGCGCCCGCTGCCGCTGTACTGCTCGAGAGGCGAGAAACCAGGAGTGACCGCTCGCGCCCCCATCGTGGTGCGGCTCCCAGGGTGATAGGCCTTAGCAAGGCCAAAGTCTACCAGCACAGCCTGTCCCTGTGGGGTAATTTTGATATTTGCAGGTTTTATGTCGCGGTGGATGATCGCTGGATTTTGGCCATGCAGATAAATTAGTGCATCACATACCTGCAATATCCAGGGCAGTACTTGCGCCTCAGTCAAATAGCCGCCAGCCTTTTGAAGGATAATCTCCAGGTCTTCCCCCTCAATAAAATCCATTGCCAAATACATCCCCGTACCAGGAATGATAAAGAAATCATGTACGCGTGGCAGATTGGCATGACGCAGGTTGAATAGAAGTTTTGCTTCTATCTGGAACTGTTTTTGGGCTGCAGGGGATGTCTCAATACTTTCTTTGATTGCCACTGGCTCATCCAGATTAGTATCCCAGGCCTGGTAAACCGCCCCAAACCCGCCCTGCCCGAGCAGCTTGACAATGCGGTAGCGGTTATTCAGGATTTGTCCGGTGGCGAGTGGCATGAGCTTTTAGAGGATAGCTGGTAGCCGATAGGTCATACTTGGTGGGTGAAATTGCGTATTCACCTGCTTTTCATTTTAGGACATCCTATTGGGATTGTCAAGGAAGGTGGGTGGAAACCCGGCGCAGGCATGTCCCAAACGTGCTTTCAGCACGTTTCCCGTACCAGCCCGCAATTCATTCGCGGGCGTCAGCCGGCAGCGGGATCAATCCCGCGCTACGGGTCGTATCTCGGTATTTATGCCGAAGCATGCGGGATAAATCCCCGCGCTGCGCTTCCCGGCGGCGCTCTCTCCAGCCTGCGGAGGCAGGCTTTGTGCTCTCGTTGCCGCGAATTCATTCGCCGGAATGCCGCTCGGGTTGAAACCCGGCGCTGGTACACCAAGCCCACCCAGGTGGGCTGCCCCCCAACGTGCTTTCAGCGCGTTTCCCGTACCAGCCCGCAATTTATTCGCGGGCGTCAGTCGGCAGCGGGATCAATCCCGCGCTACGGGTCGTATCTCGGCATTTATGCCGAAGCATGCGGGATAAGCCCCGCGCTGCACTCCAGCCTGCGGAGGCAGGCTTTGTGCCCTTGTTGCCGCGAATTCATTCGCCGGAATGCCTGCGGCGCAGGCTGCCGGTCACCAGCGGCTGTTCTCTGAGTGAATATGGAAAATAAAACAGCCAAATATCATGACAACAACAACAACTTTTTCTCTAACCACACGACAGCTGCCGCCACCCCTCCCTTCCAGCCTGCGCGCCGCTCCCATGACTGTTCTACATCCAATTTTTATTCTATATACCCCTTACTGTATATTGGATATATATC
>JAFGQI010000176.1 GCA_016935755.1 Anaerolineales bacterium | reverse complement strand
TTCCCCTGGGCGATGGTGGCGGATGTGGGCGATTATGACCGCGCCGAGAGCGGCGAGCAGCGCAGCGGGATGTATTACGGGGTGTGGGGGCTGGCGACCAAGATTTCCGAAGCCCTGGCGCTGGCTGCGGTGGGCTGGATCCTGACCGGCTATGGCTACGTCCCCAACGTGGAGCAGACTCCGCAGGCCCTGCTGGGCATCCGGCTGTTTTTCGGGCTGGTGCCGGCGCTGTGCATCTTTATCGCTCTGCCGTTCCTGTTCAAATATCCGCTCACCCGCCAGCGCCATGCCGAGCTGCGCGCCCGGCTGGCGGCGATGGACGCCGCCGCTGAGGCCGAATCATCATCCAACCCAACCCAGGAGCTGAGACCATGAAACCGATTAACGCTGCTATCGTCGGCTGCGGCCGCATCTCTGATCTGCACCAGCTGGGCTACCGCGGGCGGGAGGATGCCCGCATCGCGGCGGTGTGCGATATCAACGTAGAGCATGCCAGGGAGAAGGCCAGCGCCTGGGGGGTGGAGAAGGTCTACGGCGACTACCAGCAGGTGCTGGATGACCCGCAGATTGACCTGGTGGAGCTGCTCACCCCGCACCACCTGCACTGCCCGATGACCGTCCAGGCAGCCCAGGCGGGCAAGCATATCTCGGTGCAGAAACCGATGGCGCTGTGCGCCAGCGAAGCGGATGAGATGATCGCCGCCGCCGAGCGGGCGGGCGTGACCCTGCGGGTCTACGAGACCTTCGTCTACTATGCCCCGGCGGTGCGCGCCAAAGAGCTGCTCGAAGCAGGCGAGATCGGCGAGGTGCAGGCGGTGCGCATGCATGTCAACAGCGGCACGGCTGACAGCGCCTGGCAGGTGCCGCTGGAGGCTTGGGTCTGGCGCTTCAACGAAGAGCAGTGCGGAGGCGGGCCGCTGGTCTTCGATCACGGCTACCACCTGTTTTCGCTGGCTTACTACCTGGGCGGGCCGGTGGAGAAGGTCTACGCCTGGATCGAGCAGACCCCCGTGCCGGAGTCCGGCGGACTGTTCCGCATCGACGCCCCGGCGGCGATCCTGTTCCAGTACAAAGCCGCCCGGCGCTATGGCCTGCTGGACATCGAATACACCCCGCAGATGCGCATCTACTCGGATTATTACGCCGATGACGACCGCATCGAGGTGATCGGCGAGAAGGGCATCCTGTTCATCAACCGCTACACCGCCCGCACGGTCGACCTGCCCGAACTGATGTTATTCAAGGACGGCAAAACGACCGCCATCCCGGTGCAAGGTGTGGAATGGGGCGACAGCTTCATCGCCACCACAGTGGATATGATTGAGCAGCTGAAGAGCGGGGGCCAGCCGCGCCTGGACGGTCCGACCGGCAAGGCCGTGCTGCAGTTCACCCTGGCGGCGCTGAAGTCCGCCGCCGAGGGGCGGGAGGTGCGGGTGGACGAGGTGGGGTAGACGAGGATATGAAATCCGATTCCCAAAACGGGTTATAATCTAATTTGTGAAATCCTTTCGTCCACCTACCTATATTGTCTGGAGCACGGATCAGATAAATCTGTCTGACCCCTTCCAGCGCCGCTGGTACATTCAGCAGGTGCTCACGCATGGCAGGGCGGAAGACGTGCGCAACCTGGATGTGGATGAAATTGCCGCTGTCCTGGACGAGATTATCCTGCCCGCAGATGTGCGCAGCCTGTGGCGGCGTTTTCTGGAGATGCGTCATGCTGAAGGGTAAGGGGGTTCTTTCGGATTTTCAAAAGGCTTTCTTGCGGCTTTTCGCCAGCTTACCAGACCAGAAGCAGTTCTATCTGACTGGCGGGACGGCGCTAGCAGAGTATTTCCTGGGGCATCGCATCTCGTATGACCTGGATTTGTTCACCAGTGAAGCCGAGCTGATTCTCCCCTTCTCCCACCAGGTAGAACAGGCGGTTCAGCAGGCCGGTTACCGCGCTAACATCATCCGTCGTTTCAACAGTTTCGTTGAATTTCAAATCACTCAGGGAGAAGAGGCGCTGAAGATCGACCTGGCGCTGGATTCTCCCTTTCGCCTGGCTCCGGTTGAATTGGGAGATGCGGGTGTAATGGTCAATGATTTTCTAGATATCCAGGCGGATAAAACTCTGGCATTTTTCGGTCGAGCCGAGCCGCGCGACGCCATTGATCTGTATTTTCTGCTGCAAAGCACCAGCTTTGAGCAACTTGCTGAGCTTGCCCGTCAGAAGGATGCCGGGTTTGACTTGTATTGGTTCGCCGTTGCTTTGAATCGCACGGAGAACTTCCCCGATGAACTCGAACGTTGGCCGGTACAAATGTTGGTGAAATTTGATCCTGTCGCCTTGAAGCGTTCATTTCAAAGCATGGCGATGCAAATCCTGGCAAAACAGACCGGGAAGAGTTAGCTGTTGTATTTTCTTTGCTTTACTCCACTTGCCAATCAATAAAAACAAGCCAGGCAAAGCCGACCAGATACAGGATGCGCTGCACGATCCCCGCGCCGCTGGAGACCATGCCAAACAAGGCCGATATCGCCACTGTCAGGATCAAAGCTACCAGGTGGACAAACTTGCGGCGCATGTCGCTGTCCAGGAACATATACAGCAGCATAGACAGCGAGAGCAGCACACCCGCCGAGGTCGCCAGCAGCGAGTGCAGGTTGGCCTCCGCCTGTGAAAATGAGACCTCGGGCAGGAAAGGCTGGGTCGAGAAGGCACCCGATAGACCGATGCAGGCGCCGTACAGGATCAGCGGCAGCTCGCGCGGCCAGCTGGTGCGCCGCGCTTTCAGGCGCAGCATACCGCCGGGGATGAGCAGCAGGCAGAAACCGGCGAAACCCAGGCGCATGATCCAGGCGTTTGAATAGCCCTGAGCGCCCAGCTCGCTGATGGTGTTGGCGCGCCAGTCATAGGCTGGCGGGGCTGCCAGGTGGGCAGCCAGGATCACTGCAGTAATTAAGGCGATGGCGAGTGGATACAGTTTCATGGACAGTTCCACAGTTTGAGTTTCAAGGTAGTTTACACAGGTGCGCGATTATCCTGGCATTCCAGGCGGAAATTATAACTCCAGATTTGTGGTTTATTAAGAGGGAATTTGACTGTGCAGCAGGACCCCGCCCTACCCATTCAGCTCGCAGATCCTCCTAAAATGATATCCGTAGATCGCCAGGGTGATGGCGTTGGGGAAGAGCCGCGGCCGGTGCGAGAGCACCCACAGCCACAGCTTCCAGTAGTAGGCGCGCTCTACCCCACGGATGCCCAGATGATAGATGGACAGCCACAAGGCCAGCAGGTGTTCGCCGCTCACCGCAACGCGCAGCCTGGGCGGCTGGTATTCTTTCAGGAAGGTGATCATGCGCTCGTAGTAAAGCCGGGGCGAGTAGATCTGGCTGAGCAGCTGCCGGTAGCCGGTCAGCAGCGTCTCGAAGCCCATCTTGGGGACAATATTGGTCGAGCCGTCCACGTTATTGCCCGAGATTTCCGGCAGCAGACGGCGCTCGGCCTGCATGCGAGCGTACAGGCGCGTGCCCAGCGGCGCCTGCAGCAGGCCGACCATGGCCGAGACGATGCCGCTTTGCTGAATGAAATCGAGCTGCTGTTGGAAGATGCCGGGTGAATCGCTGTCGAAGCCGACGATGAAGCCGCCCTGCACCTGCAGACCGGCGCGCTGCAGGATTTTCACGCTTTCCACCAGGTCGCGGTTCTTGTTCTGAAACTTGTTGCACTCCGCCAGGCTGGCCTCGCTGGGCGTCTCGATGCCGATGAACACAGTGGTGAAGCCAGCCGCCACCATCATCATCGTCAGCTCCGGGTCGTCCACTAAATTGATCGAAACCTCGGTGCTGAACAGCAGCCCGGTCTTACCCTGTCGCCAGCGGATCAGGGCGGGCAGCAGGTCTTGCTTGAGCAGCTTCTTGTTGCCGATGAAATTATCATCCACGAAGAAGATGCCGCCCCGCCAGCCCAGCTGGTACAGGCGATCCAGCTCGGCGATGATCTGCGCGCCTGACTTGAGGCGCGGGCGGCGCCCGAACAGGGCGGTGATATTGCAAAAATCGCAGTCATACGGGCAGCCGCGCGAGTACTGCACGTCCATGGTGGCGTAATGCTTGAAATTCACCAGTTCCCAGCGTGGGATGGGCGTCTGCTGCAGGTCGGGGTAGTCATCTGTGGCGTAGACGCGCTGCGCCTGCCCGGCCTGCAGGTCGGCCAGAAACTGCGGCAGAGTGATCTCGGCCTCGTTGAGCACAAAATGATCGACCGCCGGGAAGGTTTCATGCTCGCTGGTGAAGAGCGGACCGCCCGCCACGATCTTGACCCCGGCCTGCTGGCAGGCCTCGATCGCCTTCTGGGCCGAGGCGCGCTGCACCGTCATGGCGCTGATGAAGGCGTAGTCGGCCCACTCCAGATCGCGCGGGTTGAGCTGGCTGACGTTGAGATCCACCAGGCGCAGCTGCCATTCGGCTGGCAGCATGGCCGCCACGGTCAGCAGACCCAGCGGCGGTGAAGAAGCTTTCTTGCGGATAAATTTCAAAGCGTGCCGGAAGCTCCAGAAGGTATCCGGGAAGCGCGGGTAGAGCAGCAGGATATTCATCACACCTCCATGCGAAAAATCTTGTTATCAGATTACACTTTTTCATCTGCTTTTGCCAGTGCCGGAGGATGGATTTGGCCTCTATCCAGCGGGCTATTTTCAGGCCCTGGCGCAGCCAACCGGCATGTGCCAAACGGCATATTTATTCTGACTGGACATGGTGCGCCGGGTTCTACCCGCCACATGCTGATAAAATATCCTCGTGCTATAATGCAAATGGAGAAACAGGAAGGATGAACGCCCGCCGCTCACTGGAAACCATGATCCGCCGAACGACCTCGCGGCCGTTCCGCTATAAGTTTTCCATTTTTTACGTCGCCATCGTGGGCGGGGTGGCTTTTCTCAACAGCCTGAGGTCTTGCAGCCGGGAGATGGTGGTCGCTTCATCGGTGGGGATCGGGCTGGCGACCCTGGCCTTGCTGGGCCTGGAGTGGCTGGAACAGGTCCGCTTCGGCAGCCAGTCTCCGCGCTATGTCCCGCCGTCCAGGCGGGCGAGGTTGGCGCTGCTGCTGGCTCGTCTGGCGCTGATCGAGGGAGCAGTCGCCCTGGACTGCAACATGGCTTTTGCCGGGATCGCCCTGTTTCTCTACCCGATGGGACCTTACAGCGCCTATTACGCTTTTGGCGGCTGGTCGAGCATCCTGATCAGCCTGTTCTACATCGCGCTGGTCTTCTGGCGAGCCGGACAGACCAGCCCGCAGTGGCACCTCAATCCGGAAGCCTCCCCCTATGTGCTGGCTTTTACGTTTGTGATGCTGTTCGTGCCCCTGATCGCCCACATCATTCGCCGGGACGACGAGACCCGGCGGCGCACGGAGATGCTGCTGTCGGACCTGGAGGTGGCGCACATCAAGCTGCAGGCTTACACCGAGCAGGTGGCAGAGCTGGCCGCGGCCGATGAGCGCAACCGGCTGGCGCGCGATATCCACGATTCGGTGGGACATTACCTGGCGGCGGTCAACATCCAGCTGGAAAAGGCGCTGCTCTACCAGGAACGCGACCCCGCAGCCGCCACGCAGGCCATCCGTGATGCCAAGCAGGCGGCCGCCGATGCGCTGCGGGATGTGCGCAGTTCGGTGCGAGCGCTGCGCGATGCGACCGAGCGTTTTTCTTTGGCTGCCTCGTTGGAGAAGCTGATTCGCGAGATCGATGGCAACAGCTTCAAGATCACGCTGACAGTCAACGGCGATGAAAGCGCCTATCCTCGCTCGACTCTGACCGCGCTCTACCGCGCCGCCCAGGAGGGGCTGACCAACGTGCAGAAGCACGCTCACGCCAGGCAGGTGGATTTGACGATTGACCTGGGGGAGCGGGAGGCGCGCCTGGTGCTGCAGGATGACGGGCAGGGCTTTGATCCTGCCATCCTGCACCGGCCGATCTCCTTGCCGCAGCTGGGCCTGGGACTGCGCGGCATCCAGGAGCGGCTGGATCTGGTGCGCGGCCAGCTGATGCTGCAGAGCAAGCCGCGCAAAGGCACGGTGCTGTCCGTGGTGGTGCCTAAAGCGGCGGCGAACCTGACCGACCGCCAGCCAGGCGAAGTCTTGATGGGCGAGGAGAAGCCATGAAAGAGGTGACTGTGCTGATAGCCGATGACCAGCGCCTGGTGCGGGAGGGCATCGCCTCGCTGCTGAGCATCCAGGAAGGGATCAAAGTGATCGGGGTGGCCGAAAACGGGCAGGAAGCCATCCAGCTGGCGCTGGAATTATCCCCGGATGTGATCTTGATGGATGTGCGCATGCCGGTGCTGGACGGCATCGCCGCGACAGAGCAGGTGCGGAGTCAGCTCCAGAACTGCCATGTGCTGATGCTGACCACCTTTGACGATGAGGAATATATTATCAAGGCGATGCGCGCCGGCGCGGAGGGCTATCTGCTGAAGGATATCCCGGCGGGAGACCTGGCCCAGGCGGTGCGGCTGGCGCAGGCGGGCATCTATCCGTTCTCCCCGGCGGTGGCGGGCAAGCTGGCCGAGAAGGCCGGGCAGGAAATGGGCAGCGGACAGGTTAAACCCAGCCCCGCCATTGCAGCAGATCTGACCGAGCGCGAGATCGAAGTGCTGCGCTGGCTGGCCAAGGGCGCCACCAACCGCGAGATCGCCGAACAGTTATGTGTCAGCGAGGGCACGGTCAAGAACCATGTTTCTAATATCCTGGGCCGGTTGGGCTTGCGCGACCGGGTGCAGGCGGCGCTCTACGCCCATGATCACGGGATCATCTGAGGGGCCAGCCCATCAGGGATTTCTACAATCGCTGCACCGGTCAGGAGCGGGGGAAGCCTGGTGTAGCTTCTTTTCGTCTTACTGCAGGATGATATAAGGCAGAAACACGGCTGGTTGGAGCAGGGCGGGCAGTTCATACGCGCCAATGTCGCAGCCGGGGCTGCCATCGCCATTGCCATCCGCCGGGCGAGGGCTGCCCAGCAGGTCCACCACCGGGCAAATCTGCGGATCGCCCGCATCGACCGCCGGGCTGCTGGCAGCGGGCTGCATGCCGTAGGCCAACCCGGACAATGGTCCAACCAGCTGTGGATCCTGGCACAGGTCGTGCGGTCCCGAGCTGGTGTAGTCGCCGGGCTGGTTGCATTCCACATTCTTGGCGTTGTAGATGATGTCGTAATCTGAATCCAGTTTCAGCGACCCGCAGCCCTCCTGGTAGAATAGGAAGGTGATATCGCCAGGATCGAAATAATCTGCGCTGCCCAGGAAGATGGTGTTGCGAGCTGTGATCCGCTCCGCGCCGCTGCAGGTAAAGCCCTCGCGCGGCCCAGCGCCAACCAGCCCGTCGCCCTGACCATAGATGGTCGAGTTCAGAATGGAGATCTGTTCGCCCCCGGTGAAGGACAGCAGCAGGCTGCTGCCCAGCGCCCGGCAGTGATCGACCCAGTAAGTGAAAGGCTGGTTCTCGAAGAAGGCGCAGTTGCCGACCAGCAGGCTGTTGCTGATCTTGGCCTGCCCGGCCACCTTGATCTGGTTGCCAGCGTTGCCCTCGGCGTGCACCCGGTTGAGGGTAATGCTGCCGCCCAGGGTGTGGTAGAGCAGGTCCAGGCCGTCCGAGGTGTTGTGCAGGAAAGCCGAATCCTCGATGATCCAGTCGCCGCCGGTATCGCCGGTGCCGACGCCATCTCCATAGCCGCCGGCTTCCTGGCCCCAGCAGCCGGCAGGCTCGCCGCCGGGGTAGGTCTCGCCGCAGCCGTT
>JAFGQI010000175.1 GCA_016935755.1 Anaerolineales bacterium | reverse complement strand
GATCTTCGCCGACCAGCGCGGGCCCGAACTGGACGATCCCGCCCCGGACGATGCTACTGGCGTCTACCTGGATATCCACAGCTACAGCCAGCTGGTGCTCTGGCCCTGGGGCTTTACCTATGACGTCCCACCCAACGGGACCGCCCTGCAGACCCTGGGGCGCAAGTTCGCTTATTTCAACAGCTATACCCCACAGCAAGCTGTCGATCTTTATTACACCGATGGCACCACCGACGATTTTGTCTATGGCGACCTGGGTATCGCCGCCTACACCTTTGAGTTAGGCACATCCTTTGCCGAGCCTTGCTATAACTTCGAAGAAACCATCCTGCCGGACAACCTGCCCGCCCTGATCTACGCTGCCAAAGCTGCTCGCACGCCCTATCTAACCCCTGCAGGGCCGGATGTGGTCTCCCCGGCAGCCTCGCCGTCCGATGTGGAGCCAGGGGCAGCCATTCAGCTGTCGGCGACGATCAATGACACGCGCTATTTCACTGGCGGCAGCAGCAGCGAACCCAGCCAGCCAATCGTTGCAGCCGAATATTATCTGGATATCCCGCCCTGGGACGCCGCCTCAAGCCCGGTTTCCTACACCATGAGCGCCGCGGATGGCGTCTTCAACTCGGTCAGCGAGGTGGTCACTGCCACGCTGGACACCACCTCATTAGACGGGGGCTGGCATATGGTCTATTTTCGCGGCCAGGATGCGGCCGGCAGTTGGGGAGCGGTATCGGCGGTATTCATCTACATCTGGCCGCCCAATAAGCTCTATCTGCCGAATATTTATCGGTAGGGTCTCAGCAGCATATAGATCCCCAGGCGGCGCAGCGCAAACAGCTGCGCCGCTACTCGCGCCGCCCCAGGCGGCCCTGAGTTGCCACAAACCATATGCCCAGGAAAAGCCAAATAAAAAGAATCAGCCCACAGGGCCACAGCCGCAGCGCCTGCCGCAGGGCGGCGCCTGGCTCCGGCTTGGACAGAGCGGGCAAGCCCGGCTGCCGCTCCGCGGCCAGCAGGCGCGGGGTAGAGGTAAAGCGCGGGTACTGCAGTGTAATTGTCGGGAAGGGCAGCAGGGTGGCGGTGGCAGTGAGCGAGGTGGTCACCAGGATAGGTGTGTCGACGGGCGGGGCGGGCGTGGTCGGCAGGAAGGTGGCAAAAACAGCCTGGGTGTCCGTGGCGCTGGCTGTCAGGTTGACCGTCAGGGTTGCCGAGGGGCTGACCTCTGCTGGCACAGTTGTTGTAACCGTAGCAGTAATCGTTGTCGTCGTGGTAGCGGTGGAGGTCGCCGTAGCCGTGGCAGTCTCTGTGGCGGTAGCAGCCTGGAGCATCGCCCGGTTGGCTGGCGGGCTGGCAGCTTCGGCGCGTGACCTGCTGGCGAATAGGAACAGCTGCACAGCGCAGACTGCAAACAGCAGCAGCGCCAGATAAATCAGCGCTTTGGGACAGCGAGTTATTGACAAAGGATCAGCCTTGGCGCGCTCTGAGAGCGGTAGTACATTCTTCGGGTTATTATACCCTCCCGCAGCGTGTTATAATCCTCTCAACTCATCCAGGAAATATCCGAACGGCGAAAATATTTCCCGCAGGATGAGACTGCTGAGGCGTTGCCGGCTCCGGACTGATCGCCAGGACCATTAAGCTAATGAGCCTACCATGAAATCCGTACGTATGCCAAAGATAACCATGAAACGCGCAGCAATTACCTTTCTCCTCCTGTTTCTCCTGCTGCCAGCAAGCTACTTCATTGCTCAGCGCAGCCAGATTTTCACCCCCAAACCCACGCCTCTATCGCCAGAAGCCGCCCTTGATTCACAGGCGGTGGCCTACGACCTGATCGAGAAAGCCATCCGGGCGGCAATCGAGCGTGAAAAAGAAGCCTTGCCAGCCCTGCTGATCTACGAAACGCAGATCGATCACATCCGGCTCTCGCAGGATGAAAAATGGGCCACCGCCTGGCTGAACCCGCTGGACCCCGAAACCGGGCAGGTCATCCCCACCGAGCCGGGCCTGGCGTTAGCCCAGCTGGTGGGCGACACCTGGCAGGCCTGGCTGCCGTCTGAAGCGGCGTGGGTTGAAAAGGTGCAGGAAGTCCCCGACGACTTGATCTCTATCGACGATAAAGCGGTCTGGATGCAGCAAGCCACGCTGATGGCGCAGGCGGCAATCGCTACCCTCTCCGGCTATTACCTGCCCTATGCGGGTGGAGAGACCATGGCCCTGACCCAAAGCGTAGGCCACGATCGCTACACGCCCAGCGGCTCGGCGCATTATGCCTTCGACTTCGCCAAGCCGGGCTATCCCAGCGGGATGTTTAACGTGCACGCATCCAAAGGAGGCACGGTCCACAGAGTCGTCTGGGATGAACCGAACGGCAACGAAGAGCATGCCAACTACCTGGTGCTGCAGGACACCACCACCAGCCCCACCACCTACCAGCTTTATCTGCACCTGGCCCAGTACAGCGTCCCCGAGGCGCTGCGCACGATCGGAACCTATGTCGGTCAGGGCCAGTTTCTCGGCATCGCCGATGACACCGGCATCAGTTCGGGCAACCATCTGCACTTCCACGTGCACACCGTGTCGACTTCCTATTGGGGTGCATCGGTGGATATCACTTTCCTGGATGTAGATATCAACGGTGGGCGGCCGCGCATCACCTCTGATCTGGGCTACTGCAAGAGCAGCGATGTCTGCGACCAGACCCGCACCCTGTATACATCCGGCAACTACGGCATGCCCGACAACCAGCCTCCGCAGGGCGGCATCACTGCGCCGCTGCAGAGCCTGACGGTTAATTCAGGCTCTGTCCTGCTCTCCGGCTGGGCGCAAGATGAGATCAGCGGTCTGGGCAGCGCTCAATTCTACGCCCGCATCCAGGGGCCCTGGAACCCCATCGGAGACGTATTCACGACCAGCCCATTTTCTTATAACTGGGATATGTGCGGCGACCAGGTGCCGGATGGCCCCATCAGCCTGGTGCTGCGCCTGAGCGACCGGGCTTCCAATCAGGCCGATCAGCTCTTAGGTCTGCGGCATTTTACGAAAAATTACACCTGTCAGGCTGCCCCACCCTGCTCCCCCACCTCCACCCAGATCGCGCTGTACGCTGAGCCCGATTTCCAGGGCGCCTGCATCGTGCTGGGCACAGGCAGCTACGCGAATGCGTCCTCGCTGGGCAGCCTGGGGGATAACAACGCCGCCTCCATCCAGGTGGGCGCCAGTGTGCGGGCGACGCTGTTTACGAACAACAATTACCTGGGGCGCAGCGAGACGTTTATCGCCAACGATGCAAATCTGGCGGATAATCTGCCCGGCGCGAATACCCTCTCCTCGCTGATAGTGGGCTCCCGCACAACCGCCCCGAACACGCCTGCCCTGGTCTGGCCCGACAATAACGCCTCCTACCCCGCCGAGGCTTCTTTCAGCCTGGCCTGGCAGGATGCTGGCGGAGCCAGCCAATACCAGGCGCGCCTGCAGTCAGGAGCCACTACAATTCTCTCCACTGACTGGCAGAGCGAGCCAGCCTGGCACCTCAATTCACTTGCGCCCGGCAGCTACACCTGGCAGGTAAAAGCTCGCAGCGGTGCAAACGAAAGCGCCTGGAGCAGCGCGCGCAGCCTGACCATCCAATCTTCCCTGCTGGGGGAGCAGGTGATGAGCGTGACTGCCCCCTTCACCGATACGATGGAAGCTGGCCCAGGCGAGTGGACAGCCGTCAACTGGGCGCACAGCAGCCTGTCCAACCACACTACGGGCGGCCTCTACAGCTGGAAATATGCTGTCGGAGGTGGAAGCAGCTACGACACTGGCGCGCCTAACTCTGGATACCTGACCTCGCCAGCAATTATGATCCCCGCTGGTGGCGAGTATTTCCTGCGCTTCTGGTATAACTACCAGACCGAAGGCCCTGGGGTGCTGTGGGATCAGCGCCGGGTGCAGATCTCGGTGGATGGCGGGCCTTTCAACGACCTGGCGCAGCTCTCAGATGAAGCCCCCAGCTACTGGCTGCGCAGCCCGGCAATCTCGCTGCTGCCCTACGCCAACCATACCATCCGCATCCGCTTTTATTTTGCCACTTTGGACAGCAACCTGAACAGCTACACCGGCTGGCTGATCGACGACTTCAGCATCAGCACCGCTCCGCCGCCTAACTGCGCCGATGGTCAAGACAGCTACATCGACGCCACCCTGATCAGCTATGGCTCAGCTACAGGCGGGGTGATCTGCCCGGGTGGGGATGTGGATTACTATAAGTTCCAGGGCCTGGCTGGCGACCAGGTGGGCATCTGGATTGAGGCGCAAGCAAATGGATCGCCGCTGGACACCTACCTTTTCTTGCTGGATAATGATGGACGGTCACTGCTGGCGGAGAACGATGACCAGATTCTATATGAACGCCCTGATTCATTCATCTCCTACCGGCTCAACCGAACAGGCACCTATTACCTCAAGCTGCGCGCCTGGGATCACTCAACTTCCGGCGGGAGCAGCCACAGCTACCTGATGCACCTGGTCAAGGACAGCCAGGATCCAGACGCTCTCTTTTTATTCCCCACGAATAATGGGATTTTCCCGCTAAAAACGATCAATCTGATGATCGGTGCCACGGATGGACACAGCGGCGTGAGCCATGTGGAATTCTGGTGGCACTCTGGGGAT
This sequence comes from Anaerolineales bacterium, assembly GCA_016935755.1. Classification (GTDB taxonomy): domain Bacteria; phylum Chloroflexota; class Anaerolineae; order Anaerolineales; family UBA4823; genus JAFGQI01. The sequence goes on along the minus strand of JAFGQI010000175.1, from coordinate 758 downwards.
TGGTTGAGCGCCAATTGGGCTATGGTGGGCGATGATTGGAACGGCCTGGATGGCTGGAGCTACCCCTTCGACGCCTCCGGATTGATTGATCAGAGAAACATCGCTTTCTACGCCCGCGTTTTCGACTGGGCGGGCAACTGGATTGGCCTGGGCGTCTGGAATTTGAACCCACCGGTGCTCTATTTCCCCCTGCTGATGAGACGATGAGCGAAAAGCCAGTCAAGCTGATCATTCAGATCCCCTGTTACAACGAGGCAGAGACTCTCCCCCTCACCATCCAGTCCCTGCCTCGACAGCTTCCTGGCATCGAGACAATTGAATTCCTGGTGATTGACGATGGCAGCAGCGACCGCACAAGCGAAATCGCCCGCCAGGCCGGGGTGCATCACATCCTGCGCCTGGCCCATCACGCCGGGCTGGCAGCCGGGTTTTCCGCCGGGCTGGAAGCCTGCCTGAAGTTAGGTGCAGACCTGATCGTCAACACCGACGCCGACAACCAGTACAACGGAGAAGATATCCGCCTCCTGGTCGAACCCATCTTGAATGGACAGGCGGATCTGGTGATTGGGGACCGCGGCGTAGCCAAGCTGGTCACATTTTCGCCTTTGAAACGGATGCTGCAGCGCCTGGGGAGCTGGGTAGTCTCACAGGCCGCCGAGGTGAGCATTCCCGATGCCACCAGTGGGTTCCGCGCCATCAGCCGCGAAGCCGCCCTGCGAACCCTGGTTCTCAGTCACTATTCCTATACCCTGGAGACG
>JAFGQI010000174.1 GCA_016935755.1 Anaerolineales bacterium | reverse complement strand
GGGGCAGGCGCCGGATTGCGGGAGATGAATGTTTATCTGACCCTTAAGGAACTGCTGCCCATCCGCCTGCCGGTGCTGATCGCTGCCCACCCCAAAGGGGCCTGGCAGGTGATGCTGCACCTGCCGCCGGGGCGCCAGCCGAATAAATGGCGGGCCGCCGATTACCTGCTGGCCACCGAGCAGCTTGCCATCCTCCACGACCGCTTCTGGGGGCTTGGCGAGGATCTGGCCGTGTATCCCTGGCTGGTGCAGTCCCTCCACCGCATGCGGGATATCTACCTGCAGGCAGCAATCCAGGATGCCCACACCCTGGCGCAGAACGAGGCTAGCCTGCTCACGACCCAGACCAATGTCATCCAGACCACTGAAAAGATCCTCGAGAATCTGGACCAGATTGTGGGTGTACTGGAAGCCAGCCCGACCACCCTGCTGCACGGCGACTACTGGCCGGGGAATATCCTGATCCACCAGCAGGGCGGGATGACGGTCTATGACTGGGAGGATGCCGGGATTGGCCCGGCTGTGCTTGATCTGCTGCACTTCATCCAGACCAGCTCCTGGCAGTTCTCCACCCTGCCGCTTCCGGCAAACGAGATCATCGCCCATTACCGGAGCCAGCTTGCCAGAGCCGGCGCACACACCTATACCGGCGACGAATTCGATCAACTTTGGGACCACGCCCTGATGTGGTCCTTTGTCACCGGTTGGGTTGGGCGGCTGGCGAAAACCCCGAATTCACTGCTGCCGATGCGGCTGGAAGCCCTGCAGGAAGTGCTCCTCAGCCCGGTCAACCAGGCCGTAGAACGGCAGCTGCCCTGAGGAGTCTAAAAATGCGGATCACAGTATTTGGCGGATCAGCCCCCCAGCCGGGTTCTCCGGCCTACCAGCAAGCCTACCGGCTCGGCCAGTTGATCGGCGAAGCCGGTCATACCGCCCTGACCGGCGGTTACATTGGCACAATGGAAGCGGTCTCCCGCGGCTGTGCCGAAGCAGGCGGGCATGTCATCGGGGTGACCTGTGACGAGATCGAAGCCTGGCGGCCGGTCAAACCCAACCAGTGGGTGTTGGAAGAGATCCGCCACCCCAGCCTGCACGGTCGCCTGCTATCCCTGATCAATGAATGCGATGCCGCCATTGCCCTGCCCGGCGGAGTCGGCACCCTGGCCGAGATCGTGATGATGTGGAATCTGATGCAGACCGCTGCCATCCCCACCCGCCCGCTGGTGCTGGTTGGAGACGGCTGGGCGGAGATGATGGCTGCCCTCTACCGCGGCCAGGATGGGTACATCCCTGAGGGCCACCGCACCCATTTAATTCTGGCCGAAGATGTGGATGCCGCCTTCAACCTGCTGGTGGAGATATAATGCCCGCCATCCACCTCCCCCGCCTCCAGCAGCAGGTTGAGGCGCTCTCTGAGCACTACGCCGACCCCGAGAAATTCTCCCGCCAACTGCGAGACCTGTTCACCTTCTACGGTGACAAGACCCGCCGCCCCAGCGAACAGGCCCGCAAGGCTCCCAGACTGCCGATAGAAAACGTCCCCGCCCCGGTGCTGCGCCAGGTCGTCACTCAGCTGACCCCCTACGCCGAGAAAACACCCCATGCGATCCTCAACCTCTGCCGCGGGCTCTGGCAGCATCCCATCCTGGAATACCGTCTCCTGGCCGCCATGCTGCTGGGGAAAGCGGCCATCAGCCATGCCGAAGAAACGCTTGACCTGGTGCAAAACTGGGCCCTGGAGAACAAGGAGGAGCAGATCCTGCAGACGATAGCCGGCAGCAGTCTGAGCACTATCCGCCAGCAGGATGCCAACCAGCTTCTTTCCCGCGTCCAGAACTGGCTATCCCCCGATGAGAAGGATTTCCGCAGCGCCGAGATCACCAGCCTACAAAAGCTGGGACTCAGCGCCCTGTTGCCTTTCGTAGAAGACTTCGGCTTTGCGAATCTGCCCCGCATCTACGCCCTGATCACCCCGCTGCTGCGCCAGTCGCCGCGGTTGCTGCGCCCCTATTTGCTCGACCTGCTGATCCCGCTGGCAAGGCGCTCGCCGCAAGAAGTGGCTTATCTGCTGCGCACAGAACTGGAAGCAGAACCCAGCGAACAGCTCAAATGGCTGGGACGCCGCACCCTACCCGCCCTCCCGGAAGAGAACCAGGCGCGTTTGCGCCCCCTGGTCAGCCGCACGCGGGAAGAATGAAAACACCCGCATCGTAAGCAGCGATGAAGAATACCCAAGCTGCGAGCAAAAAGTAAGTCAAAGCCAAAAAGAATAGAAAATGGAAAAAGATTGACAGACGCGCAGCGAGGGTCGTTATCTGGCCTGATAGGTTGGAATGGTGAAAAGAGCGTAATAAAAACAGGATACAATAGCGGTACCGGCATGTCCGTCTCAATGTGGGATTCGATCTGGCCCGGCCAAAGTCCAGGATCGAATCCGTTCTATGAGAGGCATGCCGGTTTGGTTCAGGAAGAGTCAAAGCGGATTTGGAAGCGACCGCGGTAGAGATTTTGAAAGCCCTGGGAGGACAGGCGCAGGTTGCGCCAGGCTTCAAGCAAGCGGGAAGCGATGTTTTTGTGAGAGCCGAGGCCGTCGGGGAAGGCCTGGCGCAAAAGGCTGCCCTTTTCGATGAGCTGAAAGATGAGATGGGCGATTTGGAGTAAGAAGTAGAAGACTTTCCGGGCGGCGTGATCCTGGGAGTAGGCGTGTTCGAGATTGTAGCCGCCATTCTTCTGGACATTGAAGCCTTCATTCTCGATCTTCCAGCGCGAGCGGCCGCCCTGGTTGGCCAGGGTATCGACATTGTTGTGGGTGGGGATGAAGTTGGTCAGCCATTTAAAGCTTGACGTGCTGGCTTCCCTGCGGCGGTTGGGTTTGGTTTCCTGGCAAACGATCATGTTCAAATGATGGTTGCGCCCCTGGCTGTCTGCATAAGCGATGTTCCTGACCCAGCGATAGTCCTGCATAATTTCTCGTTTGGTGCCCAGGAGCAGCCGTTTATGGTTTTCAGGCACATGCGGCAGAACGGTATGGTAGGAGCGGTGCACGTTGGGCAGATCCTTGTCCTGGAGCACGATCAGGTAGCGCCAGTTGTAGTCCTGACACAGCTGGAAGGTGGGGCCACCGGCATACAGGCCATCCAGCAGCAGGCAGATCGGCAGGCGGGGGAAGCGTTGTTTGAGCCGTGCCGCCAGACGATAGAAAGCCCGCAATTCACAATCCTGTTTGTCGGCCTGCGGCTCGCGGTTCTCAATAAATTCGGTCATGATCGAGAAGGCAAAACCGTTGGCGGTGATCAGCTTGGCTTCCAGGATGGGATGATAGTATAGGGTTTCCCCGGTGTTCATCTTTTGGGTCAGACAGTCGGGACAGTGCCGTTCCCGAAAAGTGAGCATGCCGGTGCCATCCACGGCAACCATAAAGTTGTCGAATAACCGCCAGCGGTAGAGCACCTTCTTGCGGATCAAACCTGCCAGCATTCGGCAGACGACTTCCTGCAGCTCCTCGGGCTGCAAGCGCCGATAACCATAATTGAGCGTATCGCCGTGCGGAACCGCGGCCACATCGAACCAGCTTTCCATCTTGGCTTGAGAAGGACCGTTCTCCCGCAGCTGGTATTGGACTTGCCGCCGGGATCCCAGGCGAAACACATATAACAGCACCCCGGTGCACAATAATTGCACCAAAGGATAGGTGATCAGGTTCGGGTTGCGTCCATCTGTCACCCCAGCGAAGATCGCCTGCCAACTGCCAAAGAAATGGGTGATCGTGGCCAATAAGGCTTTCAAGACGGCCTGCTGTTCCTGGATGTCCTCATCTATTTCCGTCGTATGGTGAATTTTCTCTTTTGGTTCTGTTGTGTTCATGCCCCCAAGCATACCTGCTTTTGTGCGAAAATCCCTTTCCCCTTTCTTCCTTCTGCTTTTTTCAGCTTCTCTCGTATCTTTTGCTTTTTTCTGCGCGAAAATTAACCATTCTTCATCGCTGCATCGTAAGT
>JAFGQI010000173.1 GCA_016935755.1 Anaerolineales bacterium | reverse complement strand
CTCATCTTGCTGTCCAGCTTCATCGTGATCGCCAGCGCGGCCACGCCAGTCTACGTGCGCTCGGATGGCGACGACGTCAACTGCGATGGCACCGCCAATGTGGCCTACCCTGGGAGCGGCTCTGGGTTGGCCTGCGCCTTCAAGACCATCCAGAAAGGGGTCGATTCGGTCGACCCGGGTGGTACGGTCTATGTGGCGGCAGGTACATATTCAGATCCGGTCAATATCGTCAGCCTGGCGGGCATCACCATCGAGGGCGCGGATAAAAATACCGTCATCGTTAAACCATCCACTACCCTATGCTGGAATGTCGGCGTTTATGTCTGCGATCGTAAAGCAGCTATCCGGGCGGTATCTTCCACCGATGTTGTCTTGAAAAATCTGACCCTGGATATGGACCTGGTGAAGGGCAACAACATCATCGGTATCTTCTATTGGGATACAACTGGGACAGTCGACAACACCATCACCAAGAATAATTCCGTCCCCGACGCCAGCGGCGGCTACTATGAGATTGCCAGCTACTTCCGAGCGCCCAGCTACACCGATGCAGCCAGAGCGCAGATCACCTTCAGCAACAATACCATGATCGATACCGGTCGGGTGGGTATGGTGATCCATGATTTTGTCAACATCAATATCACTGGCAGCACATTCTATAAGCTCACGGATGACTTCGGTTATGCGATTGAATTGGGTTCAGAAGCCACAGGCACGATCAGCGGCAACACCATCTATGGCTACGACACCCCGGCCGCCTCGGATGGCAGCAACTCCGCTGGCATCTATATCGAAAATGCTTTCACCGGCGGTGTAACCGGCATCACCAAGAATGTCACCATCGAGGGGAACGAAATTTACGACTGTCAATATGCTCTGTATATAGGCAATGAGTTCGATACTTATGCCGGCGATGTGGACATCGTGGTCAACGCCACTGGCAACTACTTCCACGATAACGTGGACGGAGCCATATACATTACCGATGAGGATAAAGAATACGGCTCTTCCGTGACCTACACAGGCAGCGGCAACACCCTGACCGACAACGGCGGTGTGGGCTATTTCCTGTCTACCAGTGGAGATGGAGACCTGGATGTTACTTTGACAGACGAAATGATCACCGGCCACGATATCGGTGTCTACCTGAACGATAGCGGCACGCCCCCCAGCGGCAGCAGCTATGCGGTCAGCATTCAGAACAGTAATATCAGCGGCAACGCCACATATGGCGTCCAGAATGATTATGCCGGCGCCAGCATCGGAGCGGAAAACAACTGGTGGGGCTGCGCGGCAGGCCCGGGACAGCCAGGCTGTGATGCGGTTTATGAAAACCCTGGGACGATTGATTTCTCTCCTTACCTGACTGCGCCGCCGGATGTGTATGTGGATGCAGTTACGGGAAGCGATCTGACCGGGGACGGCACGGCTGGCAACCCGTACGCCACCATCCAGAAAGGGATCAGCGAGGTGCGGGTAGAAGGCACCATCCGGGTGGCGGCAGGAACTTACAACGAAGTGGGACAGCTGGTCATTGATAAGAATATGTCCATCGTTGGAGCGGATCGAGCTACGGTGATCATCAAACCCACCGCCAATACCACCAACTCTGGAGACGGTAGAGCCTGGTTCCTGGTGCAAGCAGGTGTGCAGTTCGATCTCAGCGGTGCAACCCTGGATGGCACTGGCTTTTTGATTTTCCAGGCAATCCGTCAAAAAGGCTCGGGGACAATCGATCAGGTCGATTTCAAGGAGATCAAGTACAACGAAAGCGGGACAGACTATGCTGGTTTTGCCATTGCAGCCTTCGGCACCGGGAACGTGGATGTGACTGACAGCACCTTCACCCAGATCGGGCGCGTAGGTGTACTGTACTTCGGGGCAACCATCACCGGTTCAACCTTCCAGGGCAACACCTATACCGGCAAAGGCGCGGGGAACTGGCTGGATTACGCTCTGGATATCTCCGCAGGTGCAGTGGTGGATGTGCTGGATAACACCATCACCAACAACCTGGGGGTAGCCTCAAGCGATGGATCTATCTCAGCAGGTATCCTGGTCACGACTTACTATGGTGCGGGCACTCAAGCAACGATAACAGGCAATGTCATCACCGGGAATACCGAGGGTATTGCTGTGGGTTATAACGCCAGCGATACCAGCACGGTGGTAGCGTCTCTAAACAACCTATCGGGTAATACCGACGATGGGATCAGCAGCACGAATCCAACCGTGGACGGCGAGTACAACTGGTGGGGCTGCATCGATGGACCGGGCACTGCAGGCTGCGCTGATAAATACGGCGACGTCGATCACACACCCTACCTGGGCAACTGGCCCAGCAGCCCTGGCAATAACACCTACTATGTCGATCCTGGCGACAACGCCGATGACGTCAACGACCTGATCAGCGACGTGGCCATTGCCGGCGACACGATCGTGCTGAAACCCGGCGTCCATACCCCCACCGGCGGCTACCTGGTGGATACCGCCGGCCTGACAATAATCGCCACCGGCGCCACCATCCAGCCGGCTTCGCCCTGCTTCACGGTCAGCGCAGATAACACCATCCTCAGCGGAGGGATCTGCGAACCGAGCAGCGGCAGCGACGGGATTATCACTGGTGCAGCCGTGAACAACCTGGTGATCCGCGACATGGAAATCCGCAAGGGAGCTTCATCCACCGGAGACGGCATCCACCTGGCACACAGCATCAACAACCTGCAGATCATCGACAACTTCATCCACGGGTTGGATGGAGACGGGCTGGAATACGCCAGCGGCACTGCCGTGACCGGGGTGCACGAGGTGCAGGGCAACCTGTTCCAGAACAACACCGGCTACGGCGTCAACAACGCCTCCGGCATCGCTTACGATGTGACCTACAACTCGTGGGGCGATCTCACCGGCCCGCTGGGCTCCAGCGGCGATAATATCACCAGCAACCTGACCTACAACCCCTGGACGCACGCCGCCCTGCTGATGGTCTACTCCGGCTCGCCTGTTCCAGATAGAGTCGGCGTGGGCAGCCAGATCACCTACGATATCCAGATCGACGCCGCCCGCCTGTTCGGGGCGGACTTCGACCTGGCTTTCAATAGAACCCTGCTCAGCGTGGTCTCGATCACCAACAGCGGCCTCTTCACTCAGGCGCTTCCGGGCTGCGCTCTCAGCACGCCAGCCGAGGCCAATGCCAGCGGGGTGATCTCCTTCTGCGGGCAGAGCTTCAGTGAAATCAACGGCGCAGCGCTGGATGTCTACACCGTCGTCTTCCAGGGCGTCGCGCCAGGCGTCTCGCCGCTGGCTTTCGACGCCACGGACGACCAGTTCGCTATGGCCCCGCCCTACGGCGGCAGCACCAACGTCTATGCGGCTGCCCTGACCGACGGGTCGGTGGAAGTCTTCGATGCCTTCACCATCAGCGGGCGCATCGACCTGCAGGGGCGGCCCAACGACACCGGCGCTGTAATGAGCTTTGGCATCGGTCTGAACCAGGGCTACGGGCCGTTCGTCTTCTCGACCTCGGACTACTGGGGCGCGATCAGCGCTACAGGGGTGGTGGAGGACACCTACGGCATCACGGTCAGCATGGCGCGCTACCTGGATGTGACCATCGCCAGCGCCAAGAGCGCCCTGATCGACGCAGCCAGGACACTGGCTACCCTGGTGCTGTTCGGCGGCGACGCCAACGATGACGATATCATCGATCTTGGCGATGCGACCATCCTGGGCGGGCAGTACGGCACCCCCGGCCCGAATGGCGACATCAACAATGACGGCATCGTTAATCTGCAGGATCTGGTGCTGGTAGGCGGCAACTACCTGAAGGCTACCGCCAGCGCTTATGCCGGCTGGACGCCCTAGGATAGCGTTGGGCGGACCAACAGCGCAGTAACCATCTTGAGCGCAGCGAAGCCAGCTGCAAAGGCGTGAAAACCTTCGCTGCGCTCAGGGCAAAACAAGACAACAGGAACGATCCTATAGCTTAAGTTTCAATTCTTTTGAGAGGGAGAAAATGAAATGAACAAGAAATGGACAACCTGGAAGAAAGCAGCCCCCCTGCTGGGGGCGCTGCTGATGGCTGCGGCGGTGTTCTATATTGCCGCTGCCGCGCCCACCGATCGCTATGTCGATCCGGCGCTTGGCGCTGACAGCGGGGACTGCTCTGGCACCCCCTGCCAGACGATCCAGTATGCCATCGGGCAATCGGCCTCAGGGGATATCCTCCACCTGGCAGCCGGGACCTACAACGAGGCGCCCACGCTGAATAAAAGCCTGAGCATCCTGGGCGCCGACGAGGCGACGACGATCATCAACACCAACGCCTCCGCTGGCTATGGGCTCTCGGCCAATGGCGATTTTGACATCACGCTGAAGGATTTCAGCCTGGATGGACCGCCCTCTGGAACATATGGATACGGCATCAAGCTGAGCGGGGAAGCCGCCACAACCACGATCGAAAATGTCACCGTCTATGACAGCGGGGTCTCGGGCATCGACCTGAACGGCCTGAACGGCGGCAGCCTGACCAATATCACCGTCACCAATAACGGCGGGGTCGGTCTGGCGCTGACCGACTGCTCGAACATCACCGTATCGGGCATCACCACCAGCGGCAACGCCTGGGGCGGGATGGCGCTGTTCACCTCTGGCGCCTATTACACCGGCGGCTCGGACAACATCACCCTGGCGGGGACGAATTCCTTTGGCGAAGCCAACCCCCTGTACATCCAAGAAATACCGCCGCACCAGGTGACGAACTTCCATGTCAACAGCACTGAATTCCCTTATATGGTCTTCAACCCGGTCTCAGCGCCTTACTTTGTCTTTTTCCAGCAGTCAGCGGCCAATGCCATCGCTGCGGCGCTGGCTGCGCCCAGCCCAGGCAGCTCGTACATCCAGTCGACTGCCGATGGCAGCTTCCTGGTCGGCCCGGGGATGACCATCCAGACGGCGATCAACGCCGCCAGCCCGGGGGATACGGTCAATGTGCTGGCGGGGACGTACATCGAAAATGCCAACACCTGGCGAGATATGTACATCACCAAGAATCTGAGCCTGATCGGCGCAGGCAGCGGATCGACGATCATTCAACTCAATCAATCCAAGACCAATGGTTTGGAAATCTATGGAAGCAGCCTGAATGTTACCATCCAAGGGATCACTTTCACAAAGTTGCCCACCAATACCTATGGGCCCGGATACGCCATCCGCGCGGGCGAAGTAGCCAGCACCTTCACCAGCCTGGTATTCCGGGATGTGGAGGTGGCTTACGCTGCTGGGCGCAATATTTTCCTGGATAACAACGGCGTCTTTACCAGCGTCACGCTGGACCAGTGCAACATCCATCATTCCGGCGCCTGGGGCTTATCCGCCCAGGGCCAATTGAATGGATTATCTGCCACCGATTCACACTTTGATAACAACGGCTCATCTGACCCTTCTCACGGGATCGGGTTTGATCTGAATCCTAAAGCTGGCGCAACCGCGACCAATATCACCGTCACGGGCGGTTCATTCAGCAATAACACTTCTAAAGGTATTAACCTGCTCAAGACCAGCAACGCTACCTTCTCCGGCTTCACTGCCAGCAACAACTCCGGGGCTCCAGGAGGCGGTTTTGGCGTATCCCTGTGGGAATGGGCTGGCACAAGCACCAACCTGACTTTCTCCAATGCCACCCTGACCGGCAACTCCACAGATGGTTTCTTGTTCGGGGCCGAGACGGGTATGACCGTCTCGAATGTGCTGATCAATAATTCCATCCTGACCGGCAATGGTCGGGATGGCGTGCTGCTCTACCGAGCTACCGGCTGGGGCGAAGGCACATTCTCAAACATCACCATCGAGAACTCGGATGTTTCAGGGAACGGCGGAAGGGGCATCGAGTTTGCTTTACCGAACACCACCGTCCAGGCCACCTGCAACTGGTGGGGGGATATCAGCGGACCAACTTATGCCGGCAATCCGGGTGGGTTGGGAGAAACAACGACCAGCAATGTGACCTACTCCCCCTGGATGATCTACAGCACCGACGCCAGCGCTGACCCCGGCTGGCAGCTGCCGGCGGCTTTCACCGTCACGGCGGGAGGCGATAACAGCCCGGCGGACAACAACTACCGCAGCCTGGGCAACGCCATCGGCTGCGTGCAGTCGGACCAGACGGTCACCCTGAGCGGGACCTTCGACTTCAACCAGACCTACTCCCGCCCCAGCTGGGAGCTGGGCAACGACGCCGTTACTGGCACAGTCGACGACTGGGAAGTGGATGTCCCGCCTGCTAACAACGTCACCCTGACCGCCGCCAGCCTGGGCAGCGCCACCATCCAGGGGCCGGGCGATGTCGCCACGGTGGACCTGGAAGGCTTCCTGCAGGTTTATAACAGCGGCACCAACCAGAACTGGACCATCTCGAACCTGCGCATCCTGGACTTCGACCTGAGCATCGGGATGTTCTACGGCGGCGGCTCGCCCAGCAATGCCTATGACGGCGTCACAATCGAGAACAACTTCATCCGCATGGCGACCGACCTGAAGGGCGCCAGTTCGTCCGGCCCGGAGCATTTCCAGAACATCGCCATCCACCTGGCCTACGGCAAGAACCAGACCGTCCAGGGCAATGAAATCGAAGTGCCGGGCGATGGGATCAGCGATCCCACGGCAGGAGCGGACTGGTGGACCTACGGTGTATCACCAGGCTGGCTGTATTCCAGCAATGTAGTGCTGCAGTCCAACACCCACGGCGGCGACTCGTATGATGGCCTGCTGATTGACAGCAACGTGATCCACGTGCTCAACGCTCAAGACACCTACCCGCAGCGCATCATCGGCATCTGGGAGAACGGCTGGAGCCACAGCAGCGATGTCACCGTCAGCAACAACCAGTTCCTGAATGATGATCCGGGCAACGACCCGGCGCTGAACCGCCAGATGGCCTTTCGGCCCAGTTCGCACAGCAGCGCCTCTACCACCGTCAGCTATGCAAATAATGTCATCGCCGGCGCTCATATCGGCTTCGGACCCTTCGACGCCAGCGCAGGGCTGCTGCCCATCCTGATCACGAACACCTCGATGGATGACGTCTTCAACGGCTTCATCTTTGGCCAGTACCAAAACTGGTCCATCCTGGGCGGCAACCTGGATCACGGCTCGCTCAGCCCGGTGTTCCACCAGGGCACGGGCATCCAGCTGCCCACAGGCGCAATCCTGACCATGAGCGATGTCACCGTGCGCGGCTACCAGACCGGGTTGGATGTGAACGGCGGCGCGGCGGCGGTCGACAACACGCGCTTCCTGGCCAACCTGACTGGCGTGCTGCTGCAGACCGGATCGGCTGATCTGAACGGCGGCAACAACTTCACCGGCAACGCCAATTACGGGGTGAACAACCTGAGCGGGACAGGCATCGATGCCGAGAACAACTTCTGGGGCAACTGCGATGGCCCTGGTCCGGTGGGCCCAGGCAGCGGCGATAACGTCTCGTCAAATGTGGACTATGACCCCTGGATCGGCCAATCTGGCCCGGTGCCGCTGCAGGCGTTGATCGACGCAGCTGATCCTGGCGATACGATCCAGCTGGGGGTTTGCACCTATAATGGCGCTATCGTCTGGAAGCCGCTGACTATCCAGGGCGTACCCGGCACGTTGGTTATCGGCGGGTCGCCAGCCTTCACCATCATGGACAATGACACCACCATCCAGGATTTGGTGATCGACATGATCGGCTACACCGACCCGGCCATCGTTACCGGCGCAGATGTGAACAACCTGGTGCTGCGACGGTTAGAAATCTTCGGCGGTTCGGGCGACGGCATCCGGCTGGCCCACAACATCACCAACCTGCAGGTGCTGGACAACCTGATCCACGACCTGGGCGGCGACGCCCTGCACTACCTGAGCGGTACGACTGTGGGTGGTGTGCACGAAATCCAGGGCAACCTGTGGTATAACAACACTGGATACGGCGTGAACAACGAATCGGCCACCAGCTACAATGTGGAATATAACTCCTGGGGCCACTTGTCTGGTCCAACCAGCGGCGACCAGGCCAGCGGCCCGCTGGATACCACCCCCTGGACGCACGTCGCCCTGGGGATGACCTACTCCGGTTCGCCGGTACCCGATGTCGTCGGGGTTGGCAGCCAGATCACGTACACCATCTGGATGGACGCCGCCCAGGCGATGGGCGCTGATTTCACCCTGATCTACTCTGATACCCTGCTGAGCCTGGTCTCGCTGACAGATATGGGCACCTTCGACCAGCATCCTGGAACCTGCCTGCTGAATTCGCCGAGTGCAGGGGTGATCCATTTCTGCGGTTTTCGCTTCTCGACCCCGGCAAACGGCGCGGCAGTGCCAGTCTTCCGGGTGGTCTTCCAGGGCCTGGCTGCGGGCGTTTCGCCGTTGGATCTGGATGATACCAGCGACCGCTTCAGCATGGCGCCTCCTTCAGGCGGCAGCAATAACATCTACGCCTTCGCTCTGACCGATGGCAGCGTGGAGATCTTCCCGACCTTCACCGTCACCGGGCGCATCGACTTGCAGGGCCGCGCCAATGACACCGGCGCAGTGATGACCTTCCAGCCCGGCCTGTACCAGGGCTATGGGCCCTTCACCTTCTCCACCTCGGACTACTGGGGCGCGATCAGCGCCAGCGGGGTGGTGGAAGACACTTACGACATCACGGTGAGCATGGATCGCTATCTGGACGTGACGATTGCCAGCACGCGGAATGTGGCCATCGATGCGCTGAAAACAGTCCTGAACACCCTGGTGCTGTGGGGCGGCGATGCGGATGACGACGATGTGATCGATGTCAGCGACGCCACCATCATCGGCGGGCAGTACGGCACACCCGGCAGCAACGGTGATATCAATAACGACGGCATCGTTGACCTGCTGGATATGGTGCTGATGGGCGGCAACTACATGAAGTCAGCCCTCGATGCCTACCTGAGCTGGACGCCATGACCGACAGAAAGGCTGCATCCAGCTGATAGAAGCGGCTGGCGCCTGACAGCTAGCTCCTGGCGGGCGCCAGCCAGAACTGTTATGATGATTTGATGATGAGAACACTACGCTTTACATTGAGCATTCTTTTCCTGCTCGGCGCAGCTTGCTTCGGGGGAGCAAACAGCTATGCCTATGCGCAATCTACGCCGGTGACGGTGCGCGTTTCGCCGGCGACCATCTTGGTGGCGCTCAACCAGAGCGTCGATCTGGCGATTGAAGTGGTGAATGTGCAGGCCATGTACGGCTTCGACATCCAGCTCACCTTCGACCCGGCTGTGGTCGAGGTGGTGGATGCTAACCCGGATCTGGACGGGGTGCAGATCGCCCTGGGCGCCTTCATGGACCCCGGCTTTGCCATCATCAACCGGGCGGATAACACTGCCGGCACACTGCAGTTCGTCATGACCCAGCTCAACCCCAGCGAAGCCAAGACCGGCACCGGCAACCTGGTGGTGGTGAAGTTCAAAGGCAAGCAAAGCGGAAAGACCAGCCCGGTGACCCTGGTGAAAGTGGATATCGCCCAGCGCGACGGCACCAAGCTGCCCACCGCCCTGGTCTCCGGGCAGATATCGGTGGTCGCCAGCCCACCCGGCCCGACCAACACCAACGTGCCCACCCAGGGCCCCGGCACCCCTATGCCCACCCTGACCAACACCAGCCCGCCGCCCAATACGGCTGCCCCCACCAACACGCGTCCGCCAGCAACGCCCAGACCCACCAATACCCGTTCTGCGGCTCAACCCACGGCGACCCGCACCACCAGCAACCAGCCAGCCGTCTCGACTGCTACCCTGGAACAGGCCCCTGGCAGTACGCCTGAACCCTCAGCCACCCAACTGGGAGTCGTACCGCCCGAGCTGAATCCGGGTGAAAACACGCCCACCACAGAGGCGGAAACGGCGGCAATCACCCCGGCGAACTCGCCTACGGTAATCGCGGCCATTGTCACTAGCAAGCCCGCCCAGCCAACCGTGATCGTGGTGGAAATCACCTCCACCCCAGCCCCCACGGCGCAGCCAGATAAATCATCCCCGCTCACCACTGCCGGGCTGGTGGTCTGTGTGGGCATCGCGGGTGTGCTGATCGGCATCGCAGCAACTTATTTTCTCACCAGACGGCAAAGATCCGCTTTGCCGTGAACTGGAGGTGTGTTTTGAATGGTTTTACCTTACAGTTACTCCACAAAATATCTCTACCAGGCCGAGATCGCCGACCGGCGTTATGGGCGCTGATCAACCTGACGCTTTGTCTGGCGCTGGCGGCTTCGCTGGTCTTCTACACCCATGGGTTGGCCCAGCCCGACGCCACCACCATCAGCCTCTCGCCCACCCCTGCCAGCCTGGCGGGCTGTGGGACAGTGAATGTGGATATCTGGGTCAACGATGTCGCCAACCTGTACGGCGCAGATGTCCAGCTGACCTTCGACCCCAACCTGCTGGAGGTGGTGGACGCCAGGCCCTTTGAGACGGGCGTGCAGATCCTGCCCGTCAGCACTTTTTTGAAGCCGGATTGGATCATCCGCAATGTGGCCGATAACACCCTGGGCACGATCTGGTATGCGACCACACAGCTGAACCCCACCCTGCCCGTCACCGGCACCGGCATCATCGCGACGATCACCTTTCGCGCCAAGAACCAGGGGACATCTGCACTTCACTT
Organism: Anaerolineales bacterium; assembly: GCA_016935755.1. GTDB lineage: Bacteria > Chloroflexota > Anaerolineae > Anaerolineales > UBA4823 > JAFGQI01. The sequence continues at coordinate 5,531 of JAFGQI010000173.1, read as the reverse complement.
CACCTACACGAAACTGGCTACCCGCGATGGCGATCCCATCCCGGGTACACCGGTGGATGGCAGCATACAGACCACTCCGCCTGCCGCGCCCGCGCTCTCGATCTCCCGCCTGAACGCCACCGACGCCCGCTTGAGCTGGACATCGGTGGGTGGTGTGGCGGACTACCACCTGTATCGCGATACCGCGCCCTACTTCACCCCGGCTGACCCGGCTTACCAGGTGACCACCGGACTGAGCTACGACGATCTCGGCGTGCTGGGCGACACGGTGGTGCAGCACTATTACACGGTCAAAGCGGCCTGCACGAACGGGTTCAAGAGTGATATTTCTGGCCGGGTGGGGGAGTATGATTGGGCGCTGAGTTCAGCCTCAACCACCAATTACAGCGATGTATCGATGGTTTTCCAAAACTCATCGATCACCAAAGCCTCCCACCTGGCAACCTACATCGGGAGCAGTGTGATCAGCGTTATGCACTACAATGCCACAACGCAAACTTTTGATCCTTACATCGTGGGAGCTCCCAGTACAGATTTTGATCTGACTGTGGGTGAGTTCTTATTCATTCTGACGAATAATACCGCGCCAGCTTCCTTCCCGATGGTTGGCAATGTACCTGATGCAGGAAGCGTATCATTCAGTTTGGTGTCTGGAAGCCCACCGAAATACAACTATCTCTCCTTACCCCTTGATCGCAGCGATTTGACCCTGGCATCTGAGATCGTCAGCGATGTTGGCGGAGGCGTAGTTGCTCTGTTAGCTTTCAGGATCAACACTCAGACCTTCGATTTTTACCTGCCTACAAGCCCAAGCACTGATTTTTCAGTTGTAATCGGGGAACCCTTCGTATTGCTATTGACGACGGGCGCTCCAATTAACTGGCCATGAATATCGGTATAAGGAATAACTAGGAGGAAGCGCTATGAAAAAAGTTATTTCCGTTTTTTTTATTAGTATGCTCGTGGTCCTATCCATTAGCACACCTGTACAGGCGGATTCGCTGATTGTCGCATCCGATGATACGTACATCGATCTAAATCACCCAACAACTAACTATGATGGATCAGCTCTCCTTGTAGGAAATTCAAATTTTCCGACCTGCGTTCAAACCCGGCTGTCATATCTTCGTTTTGATGTTTCCAGCCTGACTTCAGACGTCGGGACAGCAACACCAGTTAGCGTGTGGATATCTTCAGCGGCCATCTACAGTGGTGATCTGGGTATTTGGAGCACAACCCATGATGACTGGAACGGAGGTACTGCTGGAAATGGCAGCGAGGCAGATTTGAATTGGAACAATGCCCCTCCCTTAGCCAGCCAGTTAGATACCGAAAGTGTAACGGCAGGCGTAGGTGGAATTTGGGTGCATTTTGCCAGTACGAATCTGGCCAATTACATCAACGCACAACGGAGCGCCAATGGGGGCGACAACCTTGCGACTTTTGTGATCCAGTGGACTGGATGCGCAGTAGGGTCATTTATTAATAGCATCGAGTTTGAGGATCATGAGGGGACGAAAGGCACAGGTTACCTGCCCCGCATCGAGCCCAACTACCCGACCGCAGTATACGTGAGCGGCTTTTACGCCGAACCTAAGGCGGGCTCGATCGACCTCTCCTGGCGGACGACCACCGGGGTGGGCATCTACGCCTGCAACCTGTACCGCGCCAGCGAACCGTCGGGTGAGAAAATCCAGCTGAACAGCGCACCGATTGAGCCGGATGATCCCCCGCCGCTGGTCGATCCGAGCTATTTCTTCCCCGACTTCACCGCCATACCGGGCGAGACCTATTTCTACTGGGTCGAACCGCTATCCGGCACACAGGTGCTGCCGATGGAAGGGCCGGTATCGGCGATGGGGCTGAATCCGATGTATCTGGCGGTGATTGCGCGCTAAACCTGGTCTACGGTGTGTCTAAAAGCAGACCCGAAGGGTTTTAAAAACCCTTCGGGTCTTTTCGCGAGTTTACGGGCAGCGGATAATATCATGCGCCCACAGGCAGTCGGCGCAGGAGGGGTCGTTGCCCCAGCAGTCGGTGTTCTCCTGAGCATAGGTGCAGTCCATGCCGCACTCCACGCAGGAGGGAAAGCGGAAGTCGTTGACATGGGCGCGGAAGGTGACGTATTCTTCCCGCCGGTAGATGTCCAGCAGCGAGTGTTCGTTGACATTGCCCAGCACGTAACGGGTGACCTGCTTGCGCCGCCCGTAGATGTAGTAGGTGTAAGAATGCATCAGGGCGTAGCAAGGGCTGACTCCGCCATCCCAGCCCACCACCAGGGAGGGGTCTTTGATGAAGCTGCACTGCCTCCAGGCGCCCCACTTCATGCGCGGCAGGCTGGCCGAGCCCCACTTGACCCAGCCGGCGCGATGCACACCCCAGCCGCCGCCCAGCTGCAGCGGCGCGTCGCGGTTGTACAGGATTTCGCCCTCCAGCTCGCGCGTGTGCGGCAGCAGGTTGGTGACGATGATGAAGGTGGCGCCGAGCTGTTTGGCCAGGTCGGGCAGCTTATACAGATCCGCCAGGTTGCTGCGGGTGACCACGTACTCGAAGCCCAGGGCAGGCAGGCTGTAGCCGCGGTCGCGGATGATCTCGTACAGCCCGTGCAGATTTTCCAGCACCTGGTCGGCCATCACCCCGGCCTGGTGATAGGCCTGCACATGCTGGCTGTCCAGCGAGACGATGAGCATATCCAGCCCGGCGTGCAGCAGGGTCTCGGCCATACCGCGCTTGAGCAGCAGGCCGTTGGTGGTTAAGGTCACGCCCAGGCCACGATTATGAAGCTGCTGCACCATCTCAACGATGCGCGGATGCATCAGCGGCTCGCCAAAGCCGCCGATCAGCACGCGCTTCAGGTTGGGAAAGGCGGGCAGCGAATCCAGCACCGCCTGGAAGGTGTTCCAGCTCATCATCCCCTGCGGGTCGCTCCAGGCCTGGCGCACGCACATGGCGCAGTTCAGGTTGCAGCGCGTGTTGACCTCCAGATAGATCCGCTCAACGTCCGGGCGGACATAGTGCAGGGCCAGCCCGCGCTCGTAATGCTCCAGGATCAGTTCGTCGCCAGGCTTGAGCCCGCTGCCGCTGCCGCAGCCTTCGGGCAGACAGATTTGACCGTTTTCACCGACAATTAATCGCGTCATGGTTACCACCTCTCTGGTCTTATCGTTTTATTTTAATCGGATTCAACTGCAATTGGGATGATAATTGTCAAGTGGATTGGCTGTAACCTTTTCGGACATAATGCATCATATATGCAGTACGCTATTCTAATATTTTTTGAGGAGAGATGGCAATGAAACAAAACATGGGTACGATCGATCGGGTTATTCGAGTTATCCTGGCAGCGGTATTCGCTTACCTGTACTTCGGCGGCATCGTGACCGGCGCACTGGGGATCATCCTGCTGGTTCTGGCGGTGGTCTTCCTGGTCACCAGCCTGGTGGCGGTCTGCCCACTGTATATGCCGTTCAAGTTCAGCACGAAGAAGTGATCCGTCGAGCAGTAATCAGGTAACCAGTAATCAGGTAAACAGGTAAGCAGAGATTATGGATGAGGCATCTTTTCGAGAAACGGTAGGCGGCGAGGGGCCGGTGCTGGTGGAGCTGTGGGCGCCGTGGTGCGGGCCGTGCAAAGTGATGGCGCCCAGCCTGGAGCGGGCGACACAGCGCTACGCCGGGCGGGTGCGGCTGCTGAAGATCAACGCCGACGAGAGCGCCGAGGTGGTGCGCTCGCTGAAAGTGTACGGCATCCCAACCGTAATTGGCTACGCGCAAGGGAAGGAGCGGTTCCGCCGCACGGGGATGCAGGCCGAGGGCGACCTGGACGGGCTGTTCGCCGCTCTGGAGGCGGGCGCGCCGCCGCCGAAGCGCAGCCTGCTGCCGCAGGAGCGGGTCTTCCGGCTGTCTGCCGGGGCGCTGCTGGCCGTGCTGGGGGCGTTCCTGGGCACCTGGCTGCTGCTGCCGGCAGGCGCGGTGGTCATGTTCACCGGGGTGTACGACCGCTGCCCGATCTGGCAGGCGGTCAGCGGGTGGCTGGAGCGTAAAACCCCCGGGGACTAAGCGGTGTTCTGCACCGACAAGACCCCAGGGGTTCAGCATTACCTAACAATGCGCGGCAGGTAGAGCGCCTGAGGCCACCACATGCGTCCAAAGATGTGGCGGTTGGTGATGGACGAATCACCTTCGTAGGCGATCAGATAGCCAGGGATATCGGCGGCGACTGCCGGGCTCATATTCTCCCAGAAGACGAAGTTGGCGACATCGAAAAAATAGGTGTAGGTGCTGGGGTATGATCCCCAGCGAAAGCCCTTGATTGCAAAGCCGCTGCCTCCGCCGAGATCGTGCTGCCACACCGCCAGCCATTCCTTACCTTGCCCATTGGCGGCAACATCCGGCGCGGTGGTATCTTCGATCCACGAAACGATGGTAAATTCACTTGTCACAGGCGAGCCGTCCACATTGTATTCTCGACCATAGATATCATGATCGCTGCTGTTATATTCGTGCTCCCAGACCACCATGTAGCGATCCTGCTCATTGGTAGCTACAGCCGGGGCATTTTGATTCTTACCTTCATCGTGGATATGGATCAATCCAGGGGGACTGACCGACGTGCCATTCCAACTCACCCGCAGCCCGTAGATGTCATTACCAGTGGTGGCCGAGGTATGCACCACCACAAAGACGAGAAAATACTCGTCATAAGCCACGTTGTAGGTCATATCCACCTGGTGCGGGTTGGCATAGGTGGTGAAGACTAAAGGCGAACCGGGGTTCTGCACCACCCCTGCAACTGAGACCCGGTAGCCGCCGATATCGCTCGGTAAGCCAGGAGGAAAGCTGGCAGTGGTGTCAAAAGCATTCCAGACTACCATATACTCGTTGTGGAGCGGGTTCCAGGCCACGCGCGGCAGCCAGAAGCTGCGGTTAGCCCAGGAGATGATCTGGAAGTCGGCGTTTGTCCCTGGGCCATTCCAGGGGATGATCCGCCCCCAGATCTCGTAAACATTGGCGCTGGCCTCCTGCATCCAGACCACCAGGTATGCGTTGTTCATAGAGTTATATGCCACAGCGGGGTTGGAGCGTTTGGCGGTTCCGGTGGTGACGCAGAACCAGCTCAGCACCTGCCCGGTATCCGAAACGCGCCGGGCATAGATATCCCGACCCCCGCCCGGCCAGGTGTTATGCCAGACGACCAGGTACTCACTCTGCTGGTAGTTAAAAGCGATAGCGGGCTGGTAGCGTTCGCCATCGCCATCCGGCGAAAGCTGGACTTCATCCCCCAGCCGGTACATCGAGGGAGTAGAGATCGAGTTTGGAGAATTGTAGGCTTCAAGCCCGGCGCTGCCAGGGTTGGCGCTTGATCCTGATAAAACCAGATATACCAACAGCAGGGCTGAAAGGATGCGTTTGATTGCCATCATCACCTCCATAATCCACACTTTAGAATGGAACGGGCGCGATGATTTCCGTACCGTGATGACTGCCCGATCCCCCATGCTATCTTCATTATAGCATAATACTCAACAGCTG
>JAFGQI010000172.1 GCA_016935755.1 Anaerolineales bacterium | reverse complement strand
GGAACCTCGTCTTCACTTTTTGGTTGGTCAAACCTAAGTGTACGAGGTTTCCTCCTTTTTTGTCCGATCTCTTGTCCGAAGTTCAGTTACCAGCCCTTGACAACCCACAAAAAAACGCATTACAATGCAAGTACGACCATTATATCAGCATTATTGCGCATTATCAAGTATAATACCGCATAATAACGCAACTAAACGCATGCTACCTGCCGAGAGAAAACAGTTTATTCTTGATCGTTTGCACCAGACCGGCAAGCTGGTCGCCGCCGAGCTGAGCGCAGCGCTGGGCATATCCGAGGATACCGTCCGGCGAGATTTGCGCGAGCTGTCCGAAGCCGGCTTGCTCCAGCGTGTGCATGGCGGCGCTCTGCCTGCTTCCCCCGCAGCCACGGCAACCTACACCGACCGCCAGCAGCAGTCCCCCGCCGCCAAAGCGGCCATTGCCCGGGCGGCCCTACCCCTGCTGCACAACGGGCAGGTTGTCTTGCTGGATGGCGGCACCACCACCCTGCAGGTCGCCCAGCAGCTACCCTCCAGCCTGCAGATCACCGTGATCACCAACAGCCCGCCCATCGCCATTGCTCTGGCCTCTCATCCGCGCGCCGAGGTGCTGCTGATCGGGGGGAAACTGCTCAAACCCTCCCTGGTATCCAGCGGAGCCGCTGCGGTGGAGGCCATCCAGATGATCCGGGCAGACCTGTGCTTCTTGGGCATCTGCAGCCTGCACCCGGAACTCGGCATATCTACCCCGGACAGCGAGGAAGCCCTGGTCAAACGCGCCATGATCGCCAGCTCCGCCGAGGTCGTGGCGCTGGTCTCCGCCGAGAAGATGGGCACCGCTGCCCCCTACATTGTCGCCCCCATCCAACAGCTTACCCACCTGGTCACCGAGGCGCGCCTCCCCCAGACAGCCCTGGAACCGTATCGCCGCATGGGGATCACCATCCTCTTGGGCTGAGAATATGCCCATCTCGCCAGGGCTTGCTCCTGGGCTGGCAATATGCTAAACTTGCATCCTGTTTGAATCCTGCTGGTATTCTGCAAGCGCATTGCCACAAAGGAGCGCGATGATGGTTTCCCCAAATTGGATTGCCCCACTGCTGGATGTTGCCGGACCCGGCCTGATGCTGGGGATGCTGGCTCTCGCTGTGGGTGCCCTGGTTTTGCTTTTCCTGCTCATTGTAGTAATTGAAAGCGCCGCTCTGCAGCTCCTCTCCTGGGATACCTTCCGCCGCTGTATGCGCGCCTCTTTCTGGATGAACCTGGCATCTACCCTGGTAGGGTTCCTCTTTCTCACCCAGATCCCGCGTTTCGGCCTGGCTGGCCTGGTCATTTCCATGCTGCTTACGATTGGGATTGAAGGCCTGGTGTTGAATCACCTGATAGGCGTGGGAAACCGCCGCAACTGGCTGGCTGCCGTTGTGACAAACCTGGCCAGCTACTTTTTAATCATCTTCCCAACCTATTTATTTTCTCAATGATCCTAGTTACTGGCGGCACAGGTTTTATCGGCAGGGTATTAATCCGCCATCTGGTGGAAAATGGGTATCAGGTGCGCACGTTGATACGCCCTTCCCCTCGCTCTCCGAATCTGCCGCGCGGTGTATCGGTGGATGTGGCGGTGAGCAGTTTGAACGATGAGCGCGGCCTGCGCGCAGCCATGGTTGGCATCGATACCGTTTTCCATCTTGCCAGCGCGGAGCGAGGCGGTCCCCGCGCCGATCTGATGCATGTAGATATTCAGGGTACACGCGCTGTAGCGGAGGCGGCCAGCGATGCCGGGGTTGAGCGCCTGTTCTATCTCAGCCACCTGGGAGCGGACCGCGCTTCCGCTTATGCAGTGCTAAAATCCAAAGCCATTGCTGAAGAGTTTGTGCGCCGCAGTGGATTGGACTACACCGTTGTGCGCACGGCCCTGGTTTTCGGGGTCGATGACGGCTTTACCACCAGCCTAGCTCAAATTCTCAGCTCGCTGCCCTTTCTATTCTTGCTCCCTGGAGATGGCAGCACCCTGCTGCAGCCGCTGTGGGTCGAAGACCTGGCCACCTGCCTGGTGTGGTCGTTGGAAAATCCCGAAATGCGTAAACGCACCATTGATATCGGAGGCGCTGAATATCTCTCCCTGCGGCAGGTAATCGAAGCAATTATGGCCGAGATCAATACCCGGCGGGTCATCTTGGGCATTCCGCCGCCCTACCTGCGCGGGCTGACGGTAATCCTGCATGCCATGTTTCCCCACTTACCTGTTTCTGCATACTGGCTGGATTACCTGGCAGCTAACCGCACGACCGCCCTGGATACCTTGCCGCGTGTTTTCAACCTGATGCCAGCCCGCCTGTCCCAGCAGTTGGCTTACCTGCGCGGGCAAAGCTGGCGCAGTTCTCTGCTGCGCCTGCTGCTCGACCGCCAAAAACAACCCTGACGCGACCAGGTTCGCCTGATCAGCGCCTGAAAGGCAAGCATGTCAATCTGGAAACTCGGCAATCGCTACATCTTACGCATTCTGGATAAGCCAGATGAAATCACCGCGGTGGAAGACTTGCAGCGGGTGGTCTGGCCGGGCGATGAGACGGAGGTCATCCCCGCCCATCTCATGCTCGCCGCGGTGCATAACGGCGGCCTGCTGATCGGGGCCTATGAAAACAGCGCATCTGAGGGTGCCGAGACTCTCTCAAGTTTTTCTCCGCCCGGTACCACCAGCCTGCCAGAAAATGCCCGCATGGTAGGATTCACCTTTGGATTTCCTGGCCTGTACCATACCCCACAAGGACCGCGCCCTAAGCACTGCTCGCATATGCTGGCCGTCCATCCCGATTTCCGCGACCAGGGCCTGGGCTTCGTGCTCAAGCGCGCCCAGTGGCAGATGGTGCGCCACCAGGGTTTGGATCGCATCACCTGGACCTATGACCCACTGCTCAGCCGGAATGCCCATCTGAATATCACCCGGCTCGGCGCGGTTTGCAGCACTTACCTGCCAGATGCATATGGGCAGATGCGGGACGGTTTGAATGTGGGTTTATCTTCCGACCGCTTCCAGGTGGATTGGTGGATCAATTCCGAAAGAGTCAACCTGCGCTTGAGCCTGAAACCACGCCGGCCATTAGAACTGGTGCACTACCTGGAAGCAGATATCCCCCTGGTTAATCCCAGCCAGCTCAATAAAGCAGGCCTGCCCTCTCCCAGCGGTCCATTTGAGATCGATCCACAGGCGGTGATGGCAATGGTGGAAATACCTGCTGATTTCCTGGCTTTAAAGGCCGCTGATCCCAGCCTGGCAGGCGAATGGCGCCTGCATACCCGCAGCATCTTCATGGATCTATTCCAGCGCGGCTTCCTGGCGACTGATTTTGTCTACTTGCCAGGCGCCAACGCGCGCAGTTTCTATATCCTCAGTTTTGGAGAAGCAACCTTATGAAAATTGAACAGCTTAACCTCTATCACCTGCGCATGCCGCTGCGCACAGCTTTCGAAACCTCGTTTGGACGGGAAGAATCGCGCGACTGCCTGCTGATCGAAGCGCTCGCCGATGGCCTGGTCGGCTACGGCGAATGCGTGGCAGACCGCGACCCTGGTTATTCCTATGAAACCGCCCAAACAGCCTGGCACATCCTGCGGGATTTCATCGGGCCAGCCATCCTGAACCAGGAGATCCCCACACCTGAAGCGCTGCAGCGCAAAATGAGCTTTGTGAAGGGCCACCAGATGGCAAAAGCCGGTCTGGAGATGGCTTTGTGGGACCTGCTGGGCAAGAGCCAGGGGCGTTCCCTCCAGCAGATGCTCGGCGGGCAGCGCGCCGCAGTGGATGTGGGTGTCTCGGTCGGGCTGCAGGAATCCCCAGCCGCCCTGGTCAAGGCCGTAGAAGGCTATCTGAACGATGGCTACCGGCGCATCAAAATCAAAATTAAACCCGGTCGCGACACAGCAGACACCCAGGCTGTGCGGGCGGCATTCCCCAATATCCGGCTGCAGGTGGACGCCAACTCGGCTTACACCCTGGATACCGCCGAGGCCCTGCTGCCCCTCGATGATCTGGATCTCCTGCTGATCGAACAGCCTCTGGACGAAGATGATCTCTGGGATCACAGCCTGCTGCAAAAACGCTTCCGTACACCGCTGTGCCTGGATGAAAGCATTCTTTCAGCCCGGCATGCCCGTCAGGCTTTAGAAATGGGCTCCTGCCGGATCATTAACATCAAAGCCGGGCGTGTGGGCGGCTTGAGTCAGGCCAGGGCGATTCATGATCTATGCGTGGAGGCCAGCGTACCGGTATGGTGCGGAGGCATGCTGGAAACCGGGGTTGGCCGCGCTTCCAACCTGGCCCTGGCTTCTTTACCAGGCTTCATTCTGCCTGGCGATATCTCCGCCTCCGCTCGCTACTACCTGGAAGATATCACCCATGAAGTCTTCACCCTGAACCCAGACAGCACCATCACTGTTCCCACTGGCCCCGGGCTGGGGGTTACGCTCAACTGGCCGGCCCTGGAGCGCGCTGCTCAGGCGCGTTGCACAATTCCATAAATCAAACAGGAGTGTCTCTGTGAAAACATACGATATTACTCTGACGATTTCCCCAAACCTGCCGGTCTGGCCTGGGGACCCCACCATCGTTGTAGAACGCATCGCCAAGATGGAAGAAGGCGCTGACTGCAACGTCACTACATTGAGGATGGGTGCGCATGTCGGCACCCATGTCGATGCTCCCTACCATTTCCTGGGTGGGAACACGCCCACGGTTGATAAGCTGCCGCTCAACCAGCTCACCGGGCGGGTATATGTGGTGCACCTGCCGGATGAGATCGATCTGATCACCCGCGACGTACTCCGAGAGGCCGAAATTCCGCCGCGCACCCGGCGCCTGCTGATTAAAACCCGCAATTCTCAGTACTGGGCAAATCAGGAGCCAGATTTCCAGACCGATTTTGTGGCCATATCTCCCGATGGGGCGGAATACCTGGTAGAGCGCGGCATCCGGCTGGTGGGGGTCGATTACCTGTCGGTAGCGCCTTTTCACCAGGGCGCGCCCACGCATCAAGTCCTTCTGCGTGCGGGGATGGTGGTCGTCGAAGGGTTGGATCTGTCGCAGGTCTCACAAGGCCGCTACACCCTTTTCTGCCTGCCGCTCAAAATCGCCGGATCAGATGGAGCGCCGGCTCGCGCCATCCTGATTGGCGTATAAATTTATCTGATCAAGCGCGATAGCAACCATCGCGCTTGATCAGTCAGGAATCGTTCTTGGGGGTTTCGCCCGACCAGTCCCATTCAATGCCCTGGATGGGCAGGGTATATCCGCCATCCACCTGGATCACCTGGCCGCGTATCATGCTGGCTGCCGGTGAGCACAGAAAAGCTACCACGCCCGCCACGTCTTCCGGGGTGACCAATCTGCCCGCCGGGGTCAGTTTTGCAGCGCGCTGAAGGATATCTTCATCCCCCTGCAGCACGGCAAAATGCTTCAGTGCATCGGTCAGAACTACGCCCGGAGAAACCGCGTTCACCACGATATTCATCGGGCTGAGTTCCACTGCCAGGTAGCGCGTCACGGCCTCCAGGGCAGCCTTGCTGGCGCCAACCACCACATAATCCGGCAGCACGCGGGTCGAACCGGCCGAGGTGATATTGACAATCGCTCCCCCGCCGCGCTTTTCCATCAAGGGGACTGCCCGTTGGGCAGCGAATAAGGCCGAACGGGCATTGATCCCCATCACCCAATCCCACCCTTTGATGCGCTGCTTCATCACCGGGCGGTTATAGCCAGAGGCTGCGTTGCAAATCAGGAAATCCAGACCGCCAGCTTCCTGTTCGACCTGGTCAAACAGCCGGTCAATCGCCTCCGGGGATCCCATGTCGGCCTTCACCAGCCAGGCGCGCCGCCCCAGGGAATGGATTTCATCCACCACTGCCTGGGCGGGAGCGCGGTTGCGGAAATAGTTTACCCACACATCAGCGCCCAGATGGGCGAAGTGCAGAGCAATTGCCCGCCCAATGCCGCGCCCCGAGCCGGTCACCAGGGCAAGCCTATCCAGGAAAGGCTGCGATTTGCTCATCAGTATGTGAATATCTTCGCCAGTTCGACCGGGGTGTAAGGTTTCAGGACGACATCTCGAACACCGAGCTGCAGATACTCGGTTACTTGTTCCACCCGCAGAGCAGCCGCCAGCAAGATTACCTTACCAGCCAGGCCAGCTTTTTTCAAGGATAACAGCGTCTGCATAGCCGGGGCGCTGAACTGAGCCTCATCCACCAGGATCACCTCTGCTTCTCCCATCCTTTTCAGGGACACCTCACGGGTGATATGCTTATGGGCTGAGGCAAATAACCCACAGACGTACTCTGCCCAACGATCCGCGTCGTCAATCAGACAAGCTATTTCCGGTAGAACACTCAGGTCGACTGGCTCAGGTTCTGCCAGACTCGCTGGCAGTAAAATTGTAATCGTCGTGCCCTGCCCTGGCTGGCTGTACAGCATGATTCTGCCGCCTAATTGGGTGATGATATGCAGGCAGGCCGACAGGCCCAGGCCGTGATGGTTAATGCTCTTGGTGGTAAAGAAGGCCGCCCAGACCTTATCCTGGATGTCCACCGGTATCCCCAGGCCATTATCACTCAAACGTGTTATCACATAGCCCGGCTCTTCCGCAGGGGCGATTTCAACCGAAATCTGGCTGGCGCCTGATTCCATGGCATTTTGCAGCAGGTTGCCGAAAGCTCTGACCAGCTGCGTGCTGTCTCCCAGCGCCAGAGGGGTATCTGGGTGTACGGATATTTGCAGCCTGTCGGCAGGCATCTGGCGATGGCAGGCTGCCGTCCGCCACAAATCGTCCAGCATCAGCGGGCGCGGCTTTTGCTCCCGCGCAGATCCCAGCAGGTTCTCCTTCACTTCCACAATTCCTTGCGCGCCTTGCTCGATCAAGCCCAGATCTTCCGCCAGGGATTGAGGATCAATCACCCCCGATCGCAGATCTTCCCGCATACGCCTGGAAGTGATCGTGATCGGCAGGGCTTTATTGCCAATCCAATGGACAGCCTCGGTGGTCGCTGTTGCCAGGGCTTCATATGTCTTCGTGCGCAGCAGCTCAGCATGGGCATGGTCTAATTCTTCCAAAAGCTGGGCATTGCGGATGGCAATCGCCAGCTGATCAGCCATCGTTTGCAGGGTGGTTATATCGTCACTGCTGAAGGCCCGCTCCTCGACACTCTGCACGGTGACCGCCCCCAGGGCTTGATCCCCCACCAACAGCGGCAGCGCCATCTCCGAACGGGTATGAGGCAGGTGAGGATTTTTGAAATGAACCGCTTCCTCGCCTACATCCAGAGCGATGAGCGCCTGGCGCAGATAAATCGATGCGCCGATCATCGAGGGCCCACCCACCTGTAAACGGTGCCCCTCGGCGATCATGGCGGCTCCCGCTTCGCCTCGCCCGGCGCGCAGCACGGCCCATTCCCCACTCCTATCCAGCAAGAACACCCCTGCATAATAGAAACCATAAGAGTCGCAGATGATATCTACCGTCATGGGTAATAATGTATTGATGTCAAGAATAGAGGTTACTTCCTTGCCAACATCGTGCGCTGCCTGCAGCAGGCGGGCGCGCCGCTCTGTCTGTCGCAGCAGCTCCTGCACCCGGCGGTGAAGGCGCGCGTTTTGGATCGCAATCGCCAGCTGGTCAGCCATCGATTGCAGGATGGCGATATCCTCCTGGGTGAAGGCGGCTTCTTTTTCGCTCTGCACTGTCAAGGCTCCCAGCATCTCATCAGAGGTCATCAACGGCAGCGCCATTTCCGAGCGAGTCTGGGGCAGATGCGGATTTTGGAAACGCACTGCCTCAGCGCCAACATCCAGGGCAATACGCGCTTTGTGCTGGTCTATGCACGTCCCGATCATCGAATTACCGCCTACCTGAAGCCTATGACCTTCTTCCAACATAGCCTGACCAGCAGGCCCATACCCGGCGTGCAGCCTGGCCCATACGCCGCTTTCATCCACCAGGAATACACCCGCATAATAAAAACCAAATTCAGTGCAGATGATATCGACAATGCGCTGCAACAACTGGTCTGGGTCCAGAATGGAGGATACTGCCTTGGCAACATGCGCAGCCGTATCCAATAATACTGCCCGTCGTTCCGCAGAGGCATGTTTAGGTAGCGTCATCAGTTTTTCCTCCTTACGCTGATAAAATCTGGCGGATCATCTCGACCAGGCCTTGTTCTCGGCCTTTAACCAGGTAGTTGCGCGCTCCACGCGAGACAGCTTCCTTTGCCTTGCCAACATCATCATACGCAGTCAGCATAATCACTGGCAAACCGGGCTGTTTTTGCAGTAAGCGGCTGAGCAGTTCCAGCCCAGCTCCTGGTGAAACACCTTCGAAGCCAGGCATATTGATATCCAGAATCGCCAGGTTGAAATTCAGATCATTTCGCTGGGCTTCTTCAAAAACTTGCCAACCGGCAGAGCAGCTGGCCGCCGTTTCCACCTCATAGCCAGCCCGCAGCAGCGTTTTCTGCATACTGCGTAAGATCAGCGGTTCATCATCCACCAACAAGATACGAATTGGATTGGGCATACGCCTCCTTAACTCTCCGATTTTTTCGCCAGGGGCAGCACGACAATGAAACAAGCTCCCTGTCCCAACTGACTTTCAACCCAGATTTTACCACCCGCCTGGTGGACAATTTCCATACAGGAAAACAGCCCCAGGCCCGTTCCACCACGCTGACCCTTGGTGGTGAAAAACGAAACCCAGATTTTATCCATAATATCCGGCGGGATGCCTGGGCCATTATCCTGGACCTCCACCTGTATAAAACCCGGCTGCAGCGCAGCCTGCAGGTTTATCTGGATGTGTGGATCTGGATTGCCTTCCAACGCCTCCCAGGCGTTCTTGATCAGGTTGTTAAACACATTCCCCAGCTGGCGCGAATCGCCCTGCACAGGAGGTAGAGGCGCAGCACAGTTCACTTGCACCACACCATCTGGCAAACCCATCGCCGCAACGATCTGGGGAAGAAATTCGTGCAGCCAGATGGCCTGCGGGGCAGCCAGGCGCGCCGGGCCGATCAGGTCTTCCTTTATCGTAAGAATGGTATCAGCGCTCTCTGCAATGATCTGTAGGTCTTCTAAAATCGACTCCAGACCGCCCAATAACTGCACCTGCCTGGGACTCTTCCCAAGCAAAGCCTGCAAGCGCTCCTCCAGGTCATAGCCCTGCGTCTGGGCTGCAGCAAGAGAAGATTGGACAACTGCCCAGAAGGGATGCATTTGGCGTTGATCAGACTCCACTGCCAGCAGCGCCTGCACCATCACCAGGAGATCCATCAGATCGCTGCGCACCCGCTGAATGCTGGCAGGGATCGGAGCAGCTTTATTTCCCACCCAATGAACCGCCTCCCCCGTTGCGGTGGCGATGGCCTCAAAAGTCTTGGTACGGAGCAGTTCATGGTTGGCAAATTCGAGATCGCGCAGCAGTTGGGCATTCTGGATGGCGATGGCGACTGTATCTGCCAGGGCTTGCAAAGCAGTGATGTCATCCTCTTCAAAAGCCTCCGGATGATCCGAGTGTACCGTCAGCGCCCCCAGCACCCGTTCCTTAACCGCTAAAGGCAAGGCGACTTCAGCACGCGTGTCTGGCAGATATGGATTATGGTCAATAGCCAATTCTCTGGCAACGTTATGGACGATGCTTGCCTGGCGCTGGCGGATGGCATCGCCGACCAGCGAGTCGCCATCCATAGGCAAGCCAAACCCATCTGCCAGCATCTTCGCCCCAGCCTGGCCGCGGCCGGCGCGCAATCTAACCCAGCCCGGATCCGCCTCCAGCAAGAATATCCCGGCATAGTAAAAGCCATATTCTTCGCAAATGATATCTACCGTAGCAGCCAGCAGTGTATCCAAATCCAGAATCGAGGTAATGCTGTGTCCCACCCGGGCAGCCCCTTCCAACAGCCGCTGGCGCCGCTGGAGCATGCCGATAATGCGTTGGTTTTGCTCATTGAGATATGAATTTCTCTCAGCCACGCGGGTCAGTTCACGTACCTTGGCCTCCAGCCTTTCCACCAGTTCGTCCTGATACACACGGGCATAGTGCGCTGAATCGGACAGAGTCTCTCGCTTGCCGTGCAGGTAAGCCTCGACCTGCCCGACGAATGCATCCACCTGGATAGGCTTGGAGATATAACCCACACATCCGGCTGCCAGGGCGCGCTCGCGCGCCCCAGGAGAGATATCCGCGGTCAGCGCCACCAACGGCGTCTGTGGCAGCAGCGATCGCAAGCGGGTGGCTACCTCACGCCCACTCAACTCAGGCAGGTTGATATCCAACAGAACCAGATCGGGGTGTGTATCCAGGGCCAGCTCGATGCCATGCAGGGCATCCTTGGCTTCCAGCACAATATAATCCTGCGCCAGCAGCCGCCGCACCAATTGGCGGGCTTCCGGCGTATCCTCGATATATAGGATTCTGGGCAAGGATTTCGGGTCCATCGATTTGGGGAGCCTTCTCTTTGATTATACAACAAGCATCCAAATTAAAAAACAAACTGGCAGTTCCTACCTTACAAAACTGCCAGCCTGCCAAGTTGCGATCTTTAGATCGAATTATTCAACATAAATTTCCACATGTTCGCCGTCTTCTTCATCAACAACATCAATGATTTTCCCCTCAACGCCCGATTGAAACGCCTGCTGCCAATCCTCCATACCAACGGCAATCTCAGGAGCAAACTGGGCGCCAATCTTCAGCCCCCAATCCATCAACGAAAATGGGATCGTCACCCGCGCCTTGTGCTTACCGGTCACCAGGTCCGTCACGCTGATTTTAAACCAGCGTGGGCTGCCTTCTGGGGGAGCGGCTTTCACCTCTGGAGGGCGCACTTTACGCCCCTGATTCAAGGCGTTCAGCAGTTCAGCGCCTTCACCAGCCGTGATCTTACCCTCTTCGATCATCTTCAAGATTCTCATGCGCTCATCATCGTTTATGGTCGAGTTGTTGTTCATCTCATGCACTCCTTACTCTTCTCGTCACGACTATCTTGATATTATTGAATATCACCTTCATAATATAGCATTATTATACATATAATTTTTAAAAATGTCAAGTCTATTTTTAATATTTTTCAAGATTGATATTAAGTGATGCATAAATGGATTAATCAGCCCAGCAGAACGAGGCCATCTTCTTACAAAATAAAGCAGCGTGAAATTGAATCAATCATTTCACGCTGCTTTGGAACCGTTAAGCTTCATACAGCAACAGATCAGGCTGCAACAGGCATAGGTGTGCCATTATTCTTTGGCACCGGTGGAGGGAAGATGCTTTCGAATTCCTCACGGGAGATCGTTTCGACTTCGAGCAGGCGCTGCGCCACTGCATCCAGGAATTGGCGATGCTCGTTAAGGATCTGCACCGCTCTTTCGTAAGCGTCGCTCACCAGGCGGCGGACTTCTTCGTCGATCTCCTCTGCCACAGCTTCCGAGTAATCGCGCTGCTCGGAAATTTCGCGCCCCAGGAAAATCAATTCCTCTTTCTGACCATACACCATCGGACCGAGCTGGCTGCTCATTCCCAGGCGAGTGACCATTGTTCGAGCTACGTGGGTGACGCGCTCCAGGTCATTGGCCGCGCCGGAGGTGATATCGTCAAAAACGATCGCTTCTGCCGCGCGCCCTCCCAATAAGCCAACCATATCTGAGATCATTTTCTTGCGCCCCATCAGGGTGCGATCTTCTTCGGGCAGCGTCAGGGTGTATCCGCCCGCCATTCCGCGAGCAATAATCGAAACCTTGTGCACCGGGTCGGCTTCGGTCAGGGCGTTCATGACCACCGCATGACCAGCTTCGTGATAGGCTACAATACGTTTTTCTTCTTCGCTGATCAAACGGCTCTTGCGCTCTGGGCCAGCAATCACGCGCTCGATTGCTTCTTCCAGCTCCGACTGGCCGATCACTTTTTTATTGCGGCGAGCTGCCAGGATCGCGCCTTCATTGACCATATTCTCCAGATCAGCGCCTACAAAACCCGGAGTAGAGCGAGCCAGAACGCCCAAATCCACAACCGGATCCAGCGGCTTGCCCTTGGTGTGCACCTTAAGGATTGCCTCTCGGCCACGCATATCCGGGCGGTCCAGGACAACCCGGCGGTCAAAACGGCCAGGACGCAGCAAAGCCGGATCGAGGATATCTGGCCGGTTGGTGGCTGCCATGATAATCACATTGGTATCCGTGTCGAAACCATCCATCTCAACCAGCATCTGATTCAGGGTTTGCTCGCGTTCGTCATGGCTGCCCCCTAATCCAGCGCCACGCTGCCGCCCTACCGCATCGATTTCATCCACAAACACGATACAGGGGGAATGACGTTTGGCCTGATCGAACAGATCGCGCACACGGCTGGCGCCTACACCCACGAACATCTCCACAAATTCTGAACCAGAGATGGAAAAGAAGGGTACGCCAGCCTCGCCTGAGACCGCCTTAGCCAGTAAGGTCTTGCCCGTCCCAGGAGGCCCAACCAACAATACGCCCTTGGGAATACGCGCCCCTAGAGAGATAAATTTCTCTGGTTCACGCAGGAACTCAACTACCTCCTGCAGTTCTTCCTTGGCCTCTTCCACACCAGCTACATCCAGGAACGTGACCGAAGGCTGGTCGCCGGTAAACATGCGAGCGCGAGATTTGCCAAAAGACATGGCTGCGTTGTTGCTGCCCTGCGCCTGCCGGAACACAAACCAGAAGACGATCGCCAGGAAGGCAAAGGGTAGAATATAGCCCAGGATCGTTGCCACATTCAACCAGGCGCTGGGGGGCTTGATCTCGAGTTTGATGACTTCAGGGTTAAGCTGCTCTGTAGTCACACCTAATTCTTTTAGCTGTTCTACCAGGGTGGCGCTGCTTTCTTTGTGCGAAAGACTGCGTTTTTCGCCGCCGCGATAAACAACCTCCAGGCGATCTTCATCCTCAATAATGCGTTCTACTTCGCCGCGCTGGATGGCTGCAGATAACTCATTAATCGTCAAAGATTCTTGCCCGGTCGACTGCTGCCGGAAGTTATACACCACCATCGAAACGATGGCAACGATCAGCAGCAGATAAATAAGTGAAGAACGGTTGCGGGTCGGGTTCACAATACCTCCAAATCATTCAATCCGCGTTATGCGCCGTGATTATACCAACCTCTGGGTAGGCGGGGTAGGAATTCGGAGTAGAAAAAGGAGATTTCTAACAACGCTCTAACAATTGAGCGCTTCAGTCATCCGACCATAAGAATAAGGCGTCGATACGGCGCAGCAGCCGCTTCAACAGCGAACGCAGTCGGGCATAGATGCGATAACGCACAGGCAACCCAGGGCGCGTCCCGGGGAAAGGCCCTGTCCATTGGGCAACGGCGGCTCCCCAGGTCAGACCAGCGCCAAAGCCCACAAACACTACCGGATCGCCCGGTTTTAGCCGCCCATTTTGGACTGCCTCACAGGCGGCAATCGGGATAGAGGCCGTGGAGGTGTTGCCATAACTTTCAATATTGACATAGCAGCGATCTATGGGCACACGCATTGAGCGCGCCGCAGCTTCGATGATACGCATATTGGCCTGGTGAGGGATAATTATGGCGATATCCTCCATGGTCAGTTGAGCATTCTCCACCGCCTCTTGGGTGGCCTGGGCCATCACACGCGTGGCAAACCGGAAAACCTCCCGCCCTTTCATCTGGATATAATGCCAGCCCTGCTCGACCGTCTCCAGGGTGGCCGGGTGGCGGCTGCCGCCGCCAGGCACAGATAACAAGTCGCTGCCTGATCCATCCGAGCGCATCACAGCAGACAGCAGCCCCCCACGCTGCGGGTCGGCCTGCAGCACGAAGGCGCCTGCCCCATCCCCGAACAGGATGCAGGTATTCCGGTCTTTCCAGTCTACCAGCCGCGAAAGCGTTTCTGCGCCAATCACCAGAGCGCTGCGCACATCTCCGCTGCGAATTGCCTGAGCAGCGATATTCAGGGCGAAAATAAACCCGGTGCAGGCTGCCATCAGGTCGAACGCACCCGCCCGGTTGGCGCCAATCCGATCCTGAACCAGGCAGGCTGTTGCCGGGAAAATATATTCTGGCGAGGAAGTCGCAACGATGATTAAATCCAGGTTGGCAGGGTTCAGCCTGGCCATTTCCAGGGCCTTCAGGGCAGCATCAGTTGCCAGGGAAGCTGTGGTCTGCTCATCGCTGGCAATGCGCCGTTCACGGATACCTGTCCGCTCGAGGATCCATTCATCGCTGGTATCCACTATCTGGGCCAGGTCATGATTGGTCAGGACGCGTTCGGGCACGGCCATACCCCAACCGGTGATATGGGCATATGGGCTCATCGGATATGTTCCTAAATCAGGCGCGTTGAGCCATCTTCAAGCTCCGCCCGGCTCAAGATAATCGTGGCGTTATGCCCCCCAAAGCCAAAGGAATTGGACATCACCCGCTGAACCGCGACGCGGCGGGTGGTATTCGGCACATAATCCAGGTCACACTCCGGGTCAGGTTCTTCATAATTGATGGTTGGCGGCAGGATGCCTTCCTGCAGTATTTTGACGCAAAACAACGCCTCCAGGGCGCCAGAAGCGCCCAGCAGATGACCGGTCATTGACTTGGTAGAGGAGACTGGAATTTTGTAAGCTCGCTCGCCAAAGACGCTTTTTATCGCCGCCGTTTCGCTTTTATCATTAAGCTGTGTGCTGGTGCCATGAGCATTTATATAGTCAATCGCCTCACACGACAAACCTGCATCCACAAGAGCATTGCGCATGCACCTCGCTGCGCCCGCCCCATTCTCCGCTGGCGCAGAAATGTGGTAGGCGTCATTGGTCGCGCCATAGCCGCTGAGCTCAGCCAGGATGGCTGCCCCACGCCGGACGGCATGCTCAAGTGATTCCAGAACCAGTATGGCAGCGCCCTCGCCAATTACAAACCCGTCTCGTCCCCTGTCGAACGGCCGCGAGGCTTTCTGTGGATCATCATTACGGATGGACAGCGCCCCCATCACGTTCATCCCGGCGATGGCAATCGGCACAATGGCTGCCTCACTGCCGCCAGCCAGGACAACATCGGCATAGCCGCGGCGGATGATCTCTGTCGCCTCGCCCACCGCGTTGGTGCCGGTGGCGCAGGCTGTAACCACCGCCATATTCGGCCCACGCACCCCCAGCTGAATGGCAACCATCCCCGCTGCCGTATCCGGAAGCATCATGGGCACCAGAAATGGGCTGACCCGCCTGGGCCCCCGATCTGCGAAAACCCGCATCTGCTCATATAGCGTTCCCATCCCGCCAATGCCCGTGCCAACCACCACGCCGATGCGGTCTCGGTTGTCATCATGGATCTTCAGCCCAGCATTCTCAACTGCTTGCAGGGCAGAGGCGACTGCAAATTGGGCAAAGCGATCCATCCGGCGCGCTTCGCGGTTCCCAAACAGAGCTGCCCCATCAAACTCCTTGACTTCTGCCGCGAAACGCGTTTCAAATCCACCGGCATCAAAACTGGTAATCCAATCAATGCCAGATTGCCCCTTGATCAAGGCTTCCCAGGCATTAGACACATTATTGCCCAGTGGGCTGACACACCCCAGCCCGGTGATAACCACTCTTTGTCGCATATCAGCCTCCGTAAGCAGCGCGAAGAATCAGGAATCGACTTATTAACACTACCCAGTGAAAATAGACGCGCCAAAAAGCCTCTACAACCACCCATGACAAATGGTCGCCGGCCAGGTCTTATTGAGATTTTGGGGGACTTACATCAGGTAGATGAGATCGCTTTGATGAGGGTGTAGATTTGCTGAATATGCAAGCGGTCGTGAGAGGCGATAATATTGACCAGTTCAGACAGTAAAGTGGGGCCAAAAATGGCATGGCGCGCCGGGCGCCGCCAGCCTTCTGCCGGCAGGTTTTCCAACAAGTCCAGGAGCTTCAGCCGCGTCGCTGTAAACTCCTGCAAAGCCTGCTCTCCATTCTGTTGGTTATAACCCCGCTCGACAGCCCACGGATCAGTGTCCTTACCTGGGATAAAGGGGTTCGTCTCATCGACTACCTTACGTACACGCTCCAGATTGACCTCCTGATCCACATCACGCAGATGGCAGATGACTTCCACCAGGCTCCATTCACCCGCGAACGGCTGGCGAGTCCAGGCAGGCACAGCCAGACCGCGCAGCATCCCATCCATTGCCGCTGGCGTGGAGCGCAGGATCGCCAGCATCGCCTCGGGAGAGGTAAAATCTGTCTGCATCTCCCCGGAAGGTTGAGAATCGATCCAACGCAGGATATCGCTCAAATTCCCCGAAGCAGTTGGACCGTCCTGAGCAGAAGATGGCAGACCATCCTTGCCCACCCAGAATGCTGCCAGTCCCAGCCGCCGGGCAGGGGAAATATCATTTGCCAGATCATCGCCAACCACCAATACCGGGCCGTCCGGCCAACCCAACCGCGCCATGACTTCGCCAAAGTATGCGGTATCCGGCTTGGTAAAATGAAAACTCTCGTAAGATGTAACCAGCTCAAAGGGATATTGGTCTACAGGCAATCCGGCCCAACTCAAACGATGCTCGATCGCCATGCGGGGAAAGAGGGGGTTTGTGGCAATCGCGACTCGATAGCCGCGCCGGAGGAACTCTTGCACCATCTCTACCGCTTCGGGTCGAAAGCGGGTATGGGTTCGCAGGGTGGGAAAAATTTGCTTGTAAAACTGGTCCGCAATATCCTGGAACTCTGCCGCATCCAAATCCAGCACAGGGAAAAAGTTACTTTCGAATACCTCGCGCAAGGTGCAATCCGGTCGCCGGTTCTTGACCATGGCGCGCGTCCCCAGCAACAACGTGCTGACAAAACGATCAGGGGGGACTTTGTCAGCCACAAAGTTTGAGAACGCGCTCAGGTACTGCGGGAGAAACGCGTCAATATTGTTATCCAGCAGGGTGTCATCCAGATCGAGCAGCAGTGTAAGGGTCACGAATCTTCTCCGGTGAATTCAGGCGGTAATGGGTGGCATAACCCGCAACCAATATGCGGGTCAAAGCCCTTACGACTCGATTGGGCGCAAACGGCCTGAACGCGCACCTGCCGCTTGAGAAAAGGGAAAGTCCTTTCCAGCCGCGGCTCGAGGATCATGTGCGGACAGGCATTGGCAAGCAGAATCCCCGGCACCGGGCAGGTCTGGCAAAGATCGGGAGACCATTTGAGCGGCGGGGAGGCTGAACTCAGCAGCCGGCACTCTTCATGCTGGCGGCCGCGGTAATAGTCCCCATAAAAATACTGGCATTCTTTTCCGGCAGGAGTACGCATAAATCAAAGGCCAGGTGGGCTGACACTGCCCACCCAGGCGCCCTATGCGCGCGTCACATAACTGCCATCGGTTGTGTTGATGCGGATCCGATCTCCGACATCAACAAAACCAGGCACCTGAACCTGCAAACCCGTCTCGGTGGTGACCTTCTTGGTCACGCCAGTGGCGGTATCGCCCCGCACGGACATTTCAGCATCCGTCACCAGTAAATCCACCGTCAGGGGCAGCTCCACATCCAGAGGCTCGTTTTCATAGATGGTCAGTTTTACTTCCATACCCTCTTTCAGCATGAGCGCCTGGTCGCCTAAGACTTCTCCCGGGATGGCCGGCTGCTCATACGTTTCCAAATCCATAAAATGATAGAATTGTCCGTCATTATACAGATATTGCACGTTATGGTAATCCAGGCGTACATCCTGGACACGATCACCAGATTGGAAAGTCATTTCCAGATTCGTGCCAGTGCGTAAATTAATCGTGCGGATACGAATAGTGGCGTTCCCCCGGCCGGGTTTATGGTGATGATAATCCAACACCTTATAAAGGTTCTTATCTATTTCAAAAGTCACCCCTTTGCGTAAATCATTAACATCGATCATTCTTTCTTCCCTTATCTATATCATTTGGTTGTTCAACAGCTGAAAAGCAGTCGGCTGATTATACTTGTGGTCTCAATTTCGGCCATCCATCCCATGTGACCGCCACCTGGGATACATCCTGCCGATTATAGCCTGTTGCGAAAGGTGATGCAAGGGCTAAGTTGCTTTAAGTTAAGCGCTTGTGGTAAACTATGGGGGATTCGCAATAATGAACCGAATTGGAGTGCACCCAGATGACCGAAATCGTCCGAAAAGTAGTTTACATTGAAGATGAACAGGAAATGATCGACCTGGTCAAGCTAATCCTGGCTCGAAAACATTTCGAGGTGTTCGGCGCAGCCGGTGGGCGTGTGGGTCTGGATCTGGTGCGCCGGATTTTACCCGATATCATCTTACTGGATCTGATGATGCCAGATATGGATGGTTGGGAGGTTTACCAGCAGCTGAAAGCTGATGAGACCACTCGCGCCATCCCGGTTATCGTCATTACTGCTAAAGCGCAGAATATCGATAAAGTTTTAGGGCTGCATATCGCTAAAGTAGACGATTACATCGCCAAGCCCTTCAGCCCGCGAGACCTGGTGGACAGCCTGGAAAAGGTGCTGGCAAGCAAATCGGCCTGAAACGTATGCGCGAAGTGACCATTCACAACCTGAGCCGTAAAGATTTCGCACCTTTTACGGCCGGGTATTGCTCTTCGTTCCTGTGCCGCCTGCGTGGCCTCACATTTCAAAAGCAGTTACCCCCAAATTGGGGGCTGCTCCTTGTTCAGGAGCGAGAAAACCGCCTGGACGCCTCAATTCATATGCTCTTCATGCAGCTGGATCTGGGGGTCGTCTGGATCGACTCGCAGGATAGGGTGGTGGATACCAGGCTGGCGCGGCGTTGGAAACTCTCCTATATTCCTAAAAACCCTGCTCGCTATGTATTAGAGATAAGTGTTGAACGATTGAACGAATTTAGTGTTGGAGATCAACTTAAAATTGAAAAAACCGCGTAACCCCATTCTGGCTGGCCTGATTATGGCTGTATGTATCCTGCTTGCGATTCCGGGCCAGGCAGGTCTTGCCCGGCAAAGCGAGCCAGAAGAGGCTTATTATATTGTTCAGGAAGGCGATTCGCTCTGGGGCATCGCCCTGCGCTTTCGCGTCACCATCGATGATCTGATGGGCGTGAATGGCATCAGCAATCCCGATCAACTAACCATTGGACGCCGCCTGCTGATCCCTGGTCTGGAGGGCATCCAGGGCGAGCTAACCACACGCACAATCTCCTTTGGTAACACCTTACGCAGCCTGAGCCGCCGATACCAGCTGCCTGCCGAAACGTTGGTGCGGTTAAACCACCTCACCAGTCCGGCGGAGTTTTTCGCCGGGGCGACCCTGGTGCTGCCGCTGCAAAATCTAAGCACGCCCGCTACCCACCGCTCTATGCTGCTGCCGGGTCAATCGCTGTTGGAACTGGCTGTGCAGCATAACAGCAACCCGTGGAGTTATATCCTGAATAACCACCTGCCCGGTTCGGCAAGCGCCCTACCTGGCGATGTTTTCCACCTGCCAGGCGAAGAACAAACCTCAGAAGAAGGCCCTGGCACCCTGCCAGATGCCATCACAAACATCTCGTTAAACCCAGACCCGCTTGTCCAGGGCAAAGCTGCCGTCATCCAGATATTTGGGCCAGAGGGGCTGACCATGGGCGGGACGCTGAATGGGCGTCCGCTGCACTTCTTCCAGGATAAAAACGGGAGCTACTTCAGCCTGCACGGTCTCCATGCTTTGACTGAGCCGGGATTATATCCGCTGGTGCTGACAGGCACCCTGCCCACCCAAACCGCTTACCAGGGCGCCAGCTTTGCTGTATCACAGGCTGTGTATATCAGCGGGGGTAATTATCCTTACGATCCGCCCCTGACCGTCAGCCCAGAAACAATTGACCCTGCAGTAACCCGGCCTGAAGATGCCCAATGGTCCGCACTGGCTCAGCCCGCTACACCCGAAAAACTATGGGATGGCCTGTTCCAAAGCCCGGCGCCCCCGCCATTTTCCGACTGCTTTCCTTCACTCTTTGGCAACCGCCGCTCCTATAACGGCAGCACGTATGACTATTTTCATACCGGGCTGGATTTCTGCGGAGGCGTGGGAACTGAAATTCTCGCTCCCGCTGCCGGGATTGTGATTTTTGCCGGACCGCTGACCGTGCGCGGCAATGCCACCATGATCAACCATGGATGGGGAGTCTATTCAGGCTATATGCACCAATCTGAGCTGCGGGTAAAGGTCGGCGACCGGGTTGAGCCTGGCCAGGTGATCGGCCTGGTGGGCGGCACCGGGCGCGTCACCGGGCCTCACTTGCATTTCGAGATCTGGGTGGCAGGCGTTCAGGTAGACCCAATGGACTGGTTGAAACAGATCTTTCCGAAATAATCGCTGCAAACGGGCTGCTCAGGGTAACAGGTACCCGTATTATCCCCTATGTCTCTTCATCTCCCAACGGCAAATCATCCCAATCCTGTTCATCTACCGGTTCATCAGGTGACTCTGCCTGCTGAAAAGCCCCGGCGTAATAATCATCCAACATCTGCCGGGCATTGGAAGCCTGTTCGGGCGGAACCAGGATTTGCACGCTTCCTAACGGGCCAACAGTTAATCCGTACACTGAATGACCAGCTCCTTCCTGGGCGAGCAAGACAGGTATCCCCTGCGTTTCTAAAAGGCCACGCAGGATTTCACCCATCAGAGAACCAGCAACTTCGTCAACGACCACCCATTCATCTTCGACCATTGGTTTCCTCCAGTTCTACACTCATAGAGTATAATATGAGATGGCTAAAGGTGCAAACGAAATTGAATGAACGAACTGCCAGAAAAATTCTGGCAGCCACAAAGCCGCCTATTCACCGCAGCACTTGCCCGACAGGGAGCAAGAGGCTGTTTTAACGCGTTGGAGACCATCGGGCGTCAGGCACTGGCTATATAAATCATCCTGGCAGCGCTGGACGCAACACGATTTGTTAGAGGAAATTAATTTTTTTGAGGTACTTCATGACAGTTACATCGAAAATAGATGAGAGTTATTGGGAAGCTTTCAAACTCCAGGAACAGGATATTGAATTTATCTACAGCTATCTGCTGGAGTCAGAAACTCCCCTTACCCCTCAGGAACTGGTTGCGGCGCTGATCGATGAACGTATTCGCCACCAGAAAATCGAGCTTGAACGCCAGCGCACTTCGGGTGGAGACTTATACCAGCCGAAAGGAACCTATAAATCCCGCCAGAAGCTGATTTTCCCTGCCCTGAACTGGCAGCGTGGTGAGGTTATTGGAGTTCGCCCAGGCAGCAACCCTGAATTGGGTGATTTCCAGGTCATTCAGGTTGCATTCAAGGATGGCAATCCACGTGAATTCGCTGCCGCCCTGGCTGATCATGTCTTGAACAATCCTCCCAAGATCGAGGATGACACGACCTTGTTGGACAGGCAGAGTGTCTTGGATCAATTCGGGGAAAACCTCAGCGAGGCGTTGGAAGAGGAACTGGAAACCAATCCCGATTTTGTACGTATCGCCGGGCGCTGGTTCCCCCGGGCCTTGCTGGTGGATATCAATTTAGGGCACCTGAACCTGGCAGAGGCGGTGCTGGACATGGCTGGAGGCGGCCCTCTGCCGACCACAGAACTGCTAAAACAGATTGAACTGACCAGCGATGCGAATGCCAACCTGGTGGAATTCTCTCTGGATCTGGCGCTGCAAGAAGACCCCCGCTTCGATGAAGTAGGGCCTTCCGGCGATATTCTTTGGTACCTGCAGCGCCTGGAGCCAGCAGAGGCCCTGCAGCCGCCGATCTACCTGCGCTATGCCGGCATGGAATACGACCGGTTCCTCTTAACCAAAGAGATGCTTGCCCTGGAGCAGGATCTGGACGATGAACTCTCCCCCCTGGATGCACGTTCCCAGCACCAGGAGAGCGAAATTCGCTTGATCTTCCCCCACTGGCGTTCCGGCACACTGCCGCTTTCGGCGCGCGTCCGGCACCTCTTCCCCACCGCCTATGAAGCGCCCCGCGTCCGCTTTATGCTGGTAGATGGTGATACAGGCGAAAAATTCCCGGGATGGGTGGTGCGTGAAAAACGCTATGTATATGGTTTAGCCGATTGGTATGCTGCACATGGCGTTGCACCAGGCAGCATCATTCATATTCGCAAAGGCAAGGCGCCCGGTGAAGTGATTGTTCAGACAGAGAGCCGGCGCAGCAGCCGAGAATGGATTCGCACGGTCCTGGTTGGATCAGATGGCGGCGTTGTATTTGCTATGCTCAAGCAAATCGTCTCGGCCCCCTTCGACGAGCGCATGGCTATCGCCATTCCTGACAAAGAGGCTGTTGACCAGGTCTGGCAGAATGCGCAAAAAGAACAGCCTCCTTTTGAACGGCTGGTGGTAAACATGGTGAGGGAACTGTCCAAGCTGAACCCGCAAAGCCATGTGCATGCGATCGAATTATATGCCGCTCTGAACGTGATCCGCCGCTGCCCACCTGGTCCGATCCTGGCCCTGCTTGCTTCGCGGCCATGGTTCTCGCATGTTGGAGACCTGCATTATCGACTGAGTGATTCAGAATATGAATAAACACCTTATTCAACAATTATTATCCAAGGAGGGCCAACTTGGTTGAAGTTAAGCGCATGAGCCTGGTAAAACCAACTACCAAAACCCCCTTCCACATCGACTTCGATTGGTGGCAGCAGAACGATCGCGACTGGCGGGTTTATCTACGTAACTTTCTCTGCCCAGAGCACCAGCTGGCCTATGCGGATGTTGATGAGTTTGAGCAGGTAGATTGGGTTGATCCAGAAACCGCCGAAGTAAATCGTCTGGATGGTTTACAGCACATCCTGATTACTCACTGCGCCAAGCAGCAGACCTTTATCACGCAGCAGACCACCCTGGTTGATTCAGTATTCCGCTTGTTCCTGGCCAACGGCAACCAACCCATGTCGCCAGAACATCTGGCTGAACTACTAGGCAGAGATGCTAATATTATCCTGAAGACATTATCCGGAGTGCGTGTCTATAAGGGCTTGCGTCCTTGCCTGGATTGACCTGCTTTCCGCCCCCGTAGCTCAACGGACAGAGCAGTAGCCTTCTAAGCTATTGGTTGTGGGTTCGAATCCCGCCGGGGGCGCCTGTTTATTAACAATATTCCTCGTCGGTTTAGCGCCTGCAATATGATGGGATAGGTAAGTAAAAATTATAGAAAAGATTGGACTTATTAGATTTATATGCCTGCCTCTCGTTGGATTTCCAGCCTCCAGGATATGATCAATTGGCTCTCTGAAGAGCATGCCGGATTGGAAGAATACAATTCCTTCCCCTTGCTGCCGCATATCCTGCAATTAGAAGAAGATGCCCTGGCGGACAAGGCTTCTGAGGGGGACGAAAAAAACCAGATTCCACATCTTCTTCCCGTTTTGCCACTGCGGGGGCTGGTCGTCTATCCCCATACAGCTGTGCCCCTGACGATTGGCCAATCGCGCTCCATAAAACTTGTGGATGAGGTCATGGCAGGAGATGAGCGTTTGATCGCCCTGGTGTCTTCACGCAACCCAGATATTGATACTCCCGGGCCATCCGACCTGTTTTTGGTCGGGACAGTAGCCATGGTACACCGGCTGTTCCGCGCTCCAGATAATACGATCCGGCTGGTCGTACAAGGATTGGCGCGCTGCCGCTTTAAAGAATTTGTGCAGGAAGAGCCATATCTCAAGGCCGAGATCGAACTGCTGCCTGAGACCGTCGAGGCAGGGCTGGAGTTGGAGGCTCTGGCGCGCAATGCCCGCGATCAGTTCGAGCACATTGCCGAAATGGTGCCTTCCATTCCGCGCGAACTGGTCTCCTCGGTCACGATGCTGGAAGACCCCCTGCAAACCGTCTACACGATTGCCAATTTCCAACGCATGGATCTGGAAGAAGCCCAGACTCTGCTCGAACTTGACTCGACTTCCAGCAAGCTGCACAAACTGGTGGGCATCCTGACTCACGAAGCTGAAGTATTGGAAATGGGGCAGAAGATCCAAAACGAAGCTCGTTCCGAGATCGATAAAGTTCAGCGCGAATATTTCTTGCGCGAGCAATTGAAAGCCATCCAGCGTGAGTTAGGTGAAAGCGACGAACAAACCGCAGAGGTGGAAGAGTTCCGCCAGAAGATCGAGGCCGCCCATATGCCCGAGGAGGCTGAAAAACAGGCCCGCCGCGAGCTGGACCGCTTGAGCCGCTTACCCACCGCAGCCGCAGAATATGGCGTCATCCGCACCTATCTGGATTGGTTAGTCACCCTGCCCTGGTCGGCAGCCACCCCCGACAACCTGGATATTTCCCATGCTCGCCAGGTCCTTGACCAGGACCATTATGGTTTGAAGGATGTCAAAGAACGGATTCTGGAATTCCTGGCAGTCCGCAAGCTGCGCAAAGAGCGCGCCAACGAGCTAACCCAAACCTCCCTCGATGAAGCCCACCGCCTGCGAGAAGGCGTCATCCTGTGCTTTGTTGGCCCGCCGGGTGTAGGCAAAACCAGTCTGGGCAGATCCATTGCTCGCGCCATGGGCCGTAAATTCGTGCGCATGTCCCTGGGAGGCATGCGCGATGAAGCTGAAATCCGCGGTCATCGCCGCACCTATATTGGCGCCATGCCCGGCAGAATTCTGCAAGCGTTCCGACGCGTCGAAACCCGCAACCCGGTGTTTATGCTGGATGAAGTTGACAAGCTGGTTTTTGATTTTCATGGCGACCCGGCCTCAGCCCTGCTTGAAGTGCTCGATCCAGAGCAGAATGTTGAATTCCGCGATCATTACCTGGAAGTGCCGTTTGACCTTTCGCAGGCCATGTTTATCACCACGGCAAATCTATTGGAACCTATCCCAGAACCGCTGCGGGATAGAATGGAAATTATTCTGCTCTCTGGATACACCGATAACGAAAAGATCGCCATCGCCAACGGCTACCTGGTGCCGCGCCAGCTGATGGAAAACGGCCTGCGCCCGGATGAAGTGAATTTTACCCAAGCAGGTCTGCAAAAAATCATCCGCTCCTACACGCGAGAAGCCGGCGTGCGCAACCTGGAACGCGAAATCGGATCAATCTGCCGCAAGGTAGTTACCCAGATTGCTGAAGGCAGCACGGAGACCGTTGAGCTTGACGCAGATAAGGCCCAGGAACTGCTTGGCCGCCCAACTTTCTTCAGCGATGAGGAGATCATGCTGCGCACTTCCATCCCCGGCGTGGCTACCGGACTCGCCTGGACACCCGTCGGCGGTGATATTTTGTTTATCGAAGCCACCAGGATGCCTGGCAGCAAAGATTTCCAAATCACCGGGTCGATCGGCAATGTGATGCAGGAGTCGGCTCGCGCTGCCTTATCCTATGTGCGCGCTAAGGCTAAGAGTCTGGGCTTGAATGCAGATTTCTTTGAAAAATCGGATATCCATCTGCACGTTCCGACTGGCGCCCAGCCCAAGGATGGCCCCTCGGCCGGTGTGGCTATGGCAACGGCCCTGGTTTCGCTGATCTCTGGCCGGTCGGTGCGAGCGGATGTGGGTATGACCGGGGAAATCAGCCTGCGCGGGCAGGTGCTGCCCGTGGGCGGTATTAAGGAGAAAGTTCTGGCAGCTCATCGTTCAGGCCTGAAAACTGTCATCCTGCCAGCTCGCAACCAGGCCGAGCTGGAAGATTTACCGCCCGAAGTGCTTCAAGCGCTCAATTTTATCCCCGTAGACTCAATTGAGGAGGTTATCCAGGCGGCCCTGGAACCCGAAAAAAGCCCAGAACCAGATGCAGAACAAGAGGCCAAGGAGCCCCTCCCCCATGAATAACCCTCGGGTCTTGCTGATCGAAGATGACAAGACCATGCTGACCCTCTTGCAGACCCTGCTGAGCTTTGAAGGGTTTGAGGCACTGCTGCCCAAAAACGATGACTCTTTAGAAGCCATGCTCAGCTTCATCCAGCAGGAAAAACCTGCCCTGGTTTTGTGTGATGTACATTTACGTCAGCTGAATGGATTTGATCTTTTACGCCTGATAAAAGGCTCCCCCGATCTGGCTGAGGTGCAAGTGCTGATGTCTTCTGGCATGGATTTTCGCGAGAACTGCGTTCAAGAGGGCGCAGACGGCTTTATCCTGAAGCCCTACATGCCGGATGAATTGATAGATAAAATACGCCTGATGATAGGCGACCAACCGAATAACTAGATGAATTTATTGAGAGTGAACTGTGAGTAAAAAACGCAGCCGTACATCCATGCAGTGGTGTACAACAGATATACATCTGCATACCCCCGCTTCCAGTGATTTTCAGCAGCCCGAAGTGACTTACCTGGAAATTTTGCGGCGCGCCGAAGCGCGCGGACTGGATATCATTGCCTTCACCGATCATAATACGGTGGCAGGCTACCGAAAAATGAAAGAAGAAGTACACCAACTTGAACTTCTGGAGAAATTAAAACGCATTCTACCGGAAGAACAGGCTCGTTTGAACGAATATCGTCGCCTGCTTGAAAAAATCCTGGTATTGCCAGGGTTTGAATTTACCGCTACCTTTGGATTCCACATCCTGGCGATTTTTCCACCCGACAAGCCGGTGCGAGAGATCGAGCATTTGCTTTTAGATTTAAATATTCCACCAGAACAATTGGACACCGGATCGGCCACCGTTGGCGCTACAAGTGATGTGCTGACGGCCTACCGGACGATTGATGAAGCAGGTGGGCTGGTTATCGCTGCCCATGCCAATTCCAGCAATGGCGTAGCCATGCGCGGTTTGCCTTTTGGTGGGCAGACAAAAATTGCCTATACCCAGGATGTGCATCTGCACGCCCTGGAAGTCACTGATTTGGAAAATAAAGGGAAACATGCCACGGCGGCCTTCTTCAATGGCACCAAACCAGAGTACCCACGCCGCATGCACTGCATCCAGGGCTCAGACGCCCACCGCCTGACTGCAGATCCTGCGCGCAAGAAAGTCCTGGGCCTGGGCGACCGCGCCACTGACATGCTCTTGCCGGAGACCAGCTTCGAAGCGCTGCTGGAGCTTTTCCAGAGCAATGATTTTTCCCGCACTCGCCCTCACCGCCAGACCGCAGAACCAGCCTTTGACTTTATCCGGGCTGCCAGGGAGGAAGGCTCCAATATCATTCAGGATTTCCATGAGAGCATGACGGTGCGCGGCGGTAAACGCTATGCCATCGTTGCCGATATCTGCGCTTTCGCCAATACCAATGGCGGCACCCTGTACATAGGCCTCCCGGCAGACCCTAAAAAGCCGGTTGTCGGCGTACCCGATATAGACCAGTCAATCCTCCAACTCGAAAAAGAGATCGGCAATCGCCTCAGCCCCCCCCTACAATGCTCCCTGGATATCCATGATGTGGGAGGGAAAAAGGTCATTCGGATTCTGGTTCCGCGGGGCGATGATCTTC
The DNA here is from genome assembly GCA_016935755.1 of Anaerolineales bacterium. Taxonomy (GTDB): domain Bacteria; phylum Chloroflexota; class Anaerolineae; order Anaerolineales; family UBA4823; genus JAFGQI01. Next base: position 17,919 of record JAFGQI010000172.1, on the reverse strand, counting down.
CGTATGCCGTAGATGATAACAAAATCTATGTGCGCTCCGAAGCTGAAACCGGCCTGGCGGTGAGAGATGAAATCGTCGGTTTGGTGCTGCGCGGGCCAAGGCATCTCGCCCATGTGGCGGCTCCAGCCGAGGCCAGCATTGCCTCGCCCATCGAAATCCCCCCCCATCCCCATCTAGAAACCACCCCGACAGCAGTTGGCCAAGAGCCGCCGCGCACCGGCGTGGAAGTGGTCTCAGTCGAAGAACGCAATGAGGGGCGCTACTACACCATGCGTGATCTGCGCAACGGCAGCGTGGTAAAAAACGTCACACGGAGTTCCGCCCGGCAGCTCTGGCATTATGCCATCACCAGCCATGCCAAGCTGCCCACCGACCTGAGCCAGGCCGGAGTCCAATGGCAGGGAGACCTGGGGTTGATTCGCACCCAAAAGCAAGGCAAGAGCATCCGTTATGACCTGGTGCAGCGTACCCCAAGCGGTTTCCGTTTTTATTTTGGTGTGACCGACGATGGGATCCACGGCGGGTGGAAGGCGCTGGTAGGTCAAGAAGAAGATTGAGGTGTTAATCCGCCTCTTCGACTATCCCGCAGATTATCCGGCTGTGCTTTCCCTGTGGGCAAATGCTGGCCCCGGTATCCAAATCCGGCGATCCGATGAGCCAGAAGAAATCCGGAAGAAACTGCTGCGCGACCCGGACTTGTTCCTGGTGGCAGAAGAGAATAACCAGATCATCGGCAGCGTTCTGGGTGGCTTTGACGGCCGGCGGGGCATCGTGTACCACCTGGCGGTTTCGCCTGAGCAGCGGCGAAAGGGTATTGGAGAGCAGCTGATGGCCGAGTTGGAGCAGCGCCTGCGTCTGAAAGGCTGCATTCGCTGTTACCTGCTGGTCACGCAAGACAACCTGGAAGCTATACAATTTTACGAAGCGCGTGGTTGGAGCTGCATGGATCTTTTCGTCTACGGAAAAGATTTGGCTTAGATTCAGATGGCATATCAGGCTATGAATACGACTGGACTGTTGGCATGAGTTTACGGATCGGAATCCTCACCGTTTCAGATCGATCAGCCCGCGGTGAACGCCCAGATGCATCTGGACCTGCCCTGGTTGAGCTCATCCTGGCGCAGGGCTGGAAGGTAGTACGGCAGGCAATCCTGGCTGATGATCTGCCACAGCTGAGCAGGCTGCTGGCAGACTGGTGCGACTCCGGCGAGATCGATGTCATCCTGACCACCGGAGGCACCGGATTTAGCCCACGCGATATTACTCCCGAGGCTACGCAATCCATCCTCGAACGTCCCTGCCCTGGCCTGGCAGAAGCCATGCGGCAAGCCAGCCTGAAGATCACCCCCCACGCCATGCTCTCGCGAGCCACGGCTGGCATCCGCAAGCGCTGCCTGGTGATCAACCTGCCCGGCAGCCCTAAGGGCGCGATCGAAAATCTGCAGGTGGTCTTGCCAGTGCTCCCACATGCTGTACAATTACTGCAGGAAGATCCTGACGCCGAGATAGGCCACCACGAGCTACGGTGATACTCCCTTCCTTTCAGCCTTCCGATTGGTCGGCTTATTACAGGTAAAGATTTACACTCATGGATCAATTTTTTACTGAACAGCTCCCGGATCAGGAATCAATTCCCCCGGGCTCAAAAAAGAACCAGCTCAAGCAATTTTTACTTGAGCTGCTCCAAACCGTTATTCTTTCTGTAATTATTTTTCTAGTGATCGATGCTGTTTCTTCGCGCATTCGCGTCCAATCGATCAGCATGCAGCCCACTCTGTATGAGAAGGACTTTGTCCTGGTTAACAAGCTGGCCTACAGGTTTGGTCAGCCCAAACGCGGCGATGTGATCGTTTTCCGGGTTCCAATTAACCCAGATGGAGAACCCTACATCAAGCGCGTCATCGGGCTGCCCGGTGAGAACGTGCGTGTTCAGGAGGGGAAAGTCTATATCAATAACATCCCCCAGCAGGAAAGCTATATCATGGCACCGCCAAATTATAACGGTGAATGGACGGTGCCTTTGGATTCCGTGTTTGTCTTGGGCGACAATCGCAACAGTTCATCTGACTCACACCAATGGGGTATGGTGCCTTTGGAAAACATCCTTGGCAAGGCCCTGGTGGTATATTACCCCATGGAGCATTGGCAATTCCTAAACCAGGTCACCGCAGCCGCGGCTGAACCATAAAATAAAAACATGGGCCGGCGCCTCAACGCCGGCCCATGTTTTTACATTCCCTGCAATAGCAACCGTGAAATCACCAGGCGTTGGACTTCACTGGTTCCTTCGCCAATGGTCATCAGACGGGCATCCCGGTAGATGCGCTCCACGGGGTATTCCCGGCTGTAACCATAACCACCGTGGATCTGAATGGCATTCCGGCATACCCGTTCGGCCATTTCAGTGGCGAATAATTTAGCCATGGCTGCTTCTTTGGTATAAGGTTTTGCCTGATCTCTCAGCCAGGCGGCATAATATATTGATAAGCGCGCCGCATGAATCTCTGTGGCGGCATCTGCCAGCATCCATTGGATAGCCTGGAATTCGGCGATCGGCCGTCCAAAAGCCTGACGCCCGTTTGCATAGCGAACAGCTTCCTCCATGGCTGCCTGAGCCAACCCTACCGCCAGGGCGCCGATGCTGATTCTACCCCCATCGAGTGTTGCCAGGGTCTGGTGCAGTCCACGGCCTTCAACCCCCAGCAGAAAGTCCTGTGGGACGCGAACGTTATCACAAGTCACCGCGTTGGTAGGCGAGCCTTTCAAGCCCATCTTCTTTTCCGTCGGAGCGACATGCAGGCCGGGTGTGTCGGTAGGGACAATGATCATGCTCAGCGATCGCGATCCCCCTCTTGGATCTGTGCGCACCACGATGATGATATAGTCCGCGACACTGCCATTGGTGCACCACATCTTAGCGCCGTTGATCACCCAATCATCACCCTGGCGTTCGGCATGTGTGGTTATCCCCCCCTGAATGTCAGACCCCGCTCCCGGCTCGGTCATCACCAAGGCGGCTAGTTTGCCCTTACCAGTGACCAAAGGGGGCAGAAAGCGTCTTTTCTGGGCTTCAGTGCCATACAGCACAAGGGGCATCGTTCCCAGCCCATTATGAGCGGAAATCGACAGGGCTGTGCTGCCGCATCCCCAACCCAGCTCTTCAATCGCGATCGCTGCGCTGATCGAATCGACATTCGAGCCGCCGTATTGCTCTGGTACGCCTAAACCCAACAGGCCCAATGGGCCCATCTTACGGACAGCAGGCCAATTAAAACTGGCCTCTTCATCCACCTCCTGAGCCTTAGGCTTCACTTCTCGTTCCACAAAATCGTGTACTACTTCTCGCCACATGCGCTGTTCTTGCGTTAGTTCAAAATTCATACAGCCCTCCAATTGGATTCAATCCTTGTAGTAGCAGAATACAAACATTTTACCCCTAATCTTGCTGAGGGAATAGCATCTAACAAAACCAGCATTATGGAGACAGGACATCTTCACTCACCCAACCCACCCATTCCCCAAAAGCGACCTTCCACCAATAAGCCCCCTTCGCCAGCACGCCATTCAAGCCGCTGAGGTGATCCAGGATGACACCCTGGCTGCCTGGCAGCAGGCTGGTCAAGACAGCAAAATTGCTCCCTGGGCCAAGATAGACCGGCGCCTGAACACTCCTCCTGACCGCGACTTTCTGCCCCGGTTTATACCGCCCGGAAATCTCCTTTGGCTGCACGACCACCATCATTATTCCGTTGGCTACGGCGCGTTCAATCAATGGCTGCCCAGATCCAGAAACCACGCCAACGCCGTCTTCATCCAGCTCCGCATTGGGATGGTTCATAACTTCACCCTTGACGACCATGGTCGATGAGCCTCCCCCATCTAATGCGACTCCCCAGGCTGCGCCCAGGTAATTGCGCGTAAAGACCGCCAGCTCGACCATGCTCATCCCCAGGCTGCGCAGACGATCGCGGCCATCCACAACGACAAAATAGATATACCAGTTGTCGTAGGCTATCGCGGTGCGCGGACTGCGCAATACTGCCCCCAGCTCAGCCTGTGGTTGGATTACACCATCTCTAAGGAAAACATAACTACCTCCAATCCCGGCATAGGTCTTCGTCCAACTCAAAGGCGAGGAAGTCCGGCAATCGGGTTCGTAGTGCTTAATCTCCTGGGAGATTCCAATTTCATCCCCTACTGCAACCTGCCCGAGCAGGTTGATGCGCGCTCTACCGCTGGCGGAGAGAACAATATGATCAAAAGGGATTGGTGTGGAACCCTGCCCATCCCGAATTGTCCGCACTGTGCCGGTAATGACCGCTGGAGAGGGCATGATCAGCATGGGACGGCTCATTTCAACCAGCACTTCCAATCCAGCATCCTCCGTCAGGGTGCTGGCATCATACTGAGAAGTATAAATGATCAGTTTATTATTCTCGCGCGGGATGTTAATTCCATCAAAAGGCATCTGCTGATTTGATCGCTTGAAAAGGATGCTCTGTCGTGTAATCGGGTGGTTGACGCATCCACCGATAAAGATCTGGCGATCCAGCGTCCAGGCAATGCCGCTGCCGCTCTGACGCTCATCGAAATGTTTTGCATACCAGCCAGACTGTATCTGACCGCTGGCGGGGATGCCCGTTTGCGGATCGTAAAAGAATCCGTTGATTGCCACAATCACCTGGTTGCGGCTGCCCCATTCTTCGCCCCAGTAATTAATCGCCTGATCATATCGTTCTGCCATCAGCCGCACAGTCTCCAGACCGCCGCTCAAGCGACCTTGGGCGATGCTGCTGTCTAATGTAACCTGCGGGCTGCTGCGATCCATGCGCGCCACATAAACATGATTCGGCCCCGGCAGATAAAACTCACGATAATCGATCCCGGCGGCCAGCGACTGCCAGGATGATGAGGCGCTGTGCACCGGACGGGCAGGCTGGATGGCTAATCCAAGGATCAGCAAAACGAAGCAATAACGCAATCTATTCATTTTGATAAGGCTGCAGTCAGCCTGTATGTTGACAAACCTCACAATTCGATGATAATTGTTGGAGTTGCAACTCAACTCGACAATGCCCAATTTTACCCCACTCCACCCTCCTTTCCCCCGAACCAGACTGGTTAACCACCTCAAACGCCTGGATCCCTACCTGCTGACCAGCATCCTGCTTGGCTTTGCTCTGGCGCTTTATCGATATGGGTGGGGGGCATTGAACCCAACCAGCTTTGATTGGTTGATGCATGGAGCAGATAGCGCGCAGCATCTGGTGGGCTGGCTCTTCTTCGCCGGCGAGCCCTGGCATTTTCCTCCTGGGCTGATCACCCGCTTCTGGTGGCCCATCGGAACCAGCATCGGGTATACGGACGGGCTGCCTCTGCTGGCTTTCCCCTTCAAGTTAATCTCCTTCGCCCTGCCAACCAACTTCCAATATTTTGGGCCGTGGATGTTCGTCAGCTACATGCTCCAGGCCGCTCTAGGCTACCGGCTGATGACATTAGCCACCAGCCAACGTTCATTGCGCCTGGTTGGGAGCCTGTTCTTTCTGTTTTGCCCGATTTTATTTCGCCACCCCACCCATGAGGCTCTCTCCTCTCATTGGATTCTGCTGGCTTCATTATGGGTATATCTCGTTACCAGCAATCGTTTCAGCCTCAAGAGTTTCATTATTCGTTGGACGATTATCGTAGGCCTGGTGGGTCTGATCCACCCATACCTGGTGGCGATGGTTCTGGCAATCGTCTTTGCCTCCATTCTGCGCGAAATGGCAATCTCACGAGAGATATCTCCTAAGACAGCCATCGCGTTCCTGGTGGGATTAGTGGCGCTGCTGCTGATCGAATGGTATCTGACTGGATTTTTTTCCTACCAGGATATGGGGTATGGGGATGAGGATCTCAGTGTTTATTCACTCAACCTGAACGCCCTGGTGAACCCCGTTCAGTTTTCCCGCTGGCTGCCCGGACTGGCCCAGCAGGCCTCGCCCCGAGAACACGGGTATGTTTACATTGGCCTGGGAGGCATTCTACTCGTCAGTCTGGGAGTATTCTTGTTTTTTATCCAGCTGATCAAAGATCCCAAAGGAATCTGGCGGCGAGTATTCCTGAATCACCTGTCGCTCTGGATCGCCTGCCTGGGACTGCTCACCTTCGCCCTGGGAAATCAAATCTATCTTGGGGATCGAGTTCTCCTCGCTTATACGCTGGATTGGAAATGGCTGCAAGAAATCAGCGCCATATTCCGCGTCTGGGAGCGTTTTGTCTGGCCTATCGTTTACCTGCTGTTCTTCGCTTCCCTGTTGCTGATCGTCCGAATGCTGCCCCCCAGGGCAAGTTTAGTTATTATCAGCCTCGGACTGCTCGTACAGATTACCGACCTGAAGGACATCCAGCCTGTTCTGAACCACCAACCCTATACCGGCTACATCGATCAAACCTCCTGGCGAAAACTCACCTCATCTTTCGAAACAATCATCACCATACCTGCTTACAGCAAGGATATGGTTCGCGAGAATGACTTTCGTGACTTTGCATACCTGGCAGCCACAACCCAAACCAACCTGGCCTCCGGCTATCTATCGCGATTCTCATTTCAGGCGATCCAGGAAGAGCGTGCAAGAATTTACGCCCGCCTGGCGACAGGCACCCCCGCCCCTGATACCTTATATGTTCTTTCCGAATATTGGATGAACTGGTTCATTGACAACCTGGTGGATAAATTCCGCTGTCACCGCCTGGATGATTTTATCGCCTGCTACAGTCAGAAGAAGGGGGCTTTGATCGAGAAGAAAATCGATCTATTGGAATATCAGGCTACTCACCGGGTGATCACCCTGGCTGAACTCCTTCAGCTTTACCAGGACAATACCATCCTGTTGGCAGTCCGGTACGATGGCAGTAAGGCGCTCGACGAATCATCCAGAGAATACCTGACCCAGCTGGGATCCCGCATCGAGAGCCTGGAATTTTGGGCTTCCTATGCAGCCATCCTGCACGAGGGCAAATTCGTGGTGGAGTCGATTGACAGCCTGTCAGACATCACATTAGCCTACCCCGCGGGAACCAGGCTGGCTTTAGCAAATGGGGAATTGGTCTTGCCGGAGGATATCCATATATACTCTTCCGGTTACCCATTTGGAGAAGATGCAGATATCCGCGTGGCTGGTGCATCCACTGCCAACGGCTGGAGAGGGCTGAATCTGGTGATATTGAACGATCAGTTCGAAATGATCGCTCGAGCGGTCTTCGATGATACCTGGCCAGGATCAGGAGTGCTTGAAATCATCACGCCAGACGAAGAGTAATCCCGCCCTTGACAGCAAATGGCTGGGTAGATCAGCGTTTTATTGGGAACCAGGGATAAATCGCCTGGTCGCATTGTAAATATCCATCTACCTATCATACCAGCAGCCGATTCATAACTGCTCGTGGTAAACTTGATATCTGTATACCCCAACACCAAACAGGAGAAATCTATGCCCCCTGGTTACTATCGTTTTCCTACTCTGCACAACGATACAGTAGTATTTGTCAGCGAGGACGATCTATGGAGTGTTCCGTCTTCAGGCGGAATACCACACCGATTGACTTCAAACCTGGGTGAAGCCAGCCGACCGCTGTTCTCACCCGATGGAAGCCAGCTGGCGTATGTGGGACGAGATGAAGGCCAGCCAGAAATCTACCTGATGCCAGCCCTGGGAGGGCCTGCCAGCAGATTGACCTACCTGAGCGGCAGTATCTGCCTGACCGCTGGCTGGACCCAGGATGGCAAGATCATCTTTGCCAACAACGCTGGCCACTGGTACCTGCGTTTTACGCACCTGTACATAGTTGCTCCAGAAGGGCAGTCACCCGAGAAATTGAAGTATGGTCTGGCGCGGGCTATTTCCTTTGGCCCCAATGGCGGCGTGCTGCTCGGGAGGCATACTGAAGACCCTGCCCGTTGGAAGCGTTACCGCGGCGGTACCATCGGCCAGCTGTGGATAGATGAAACCGGCCGCGGCGAGTTCCAGCCCCTGCTGCCCAATCTGGGCAACCTGACTTCTCCAATGTGGCTCCATTCGCCAGGCCCTGCCGGCCGGATTTACTTCATCTCCGATCATGAAGGGATAGGTAACCTGTATTCCTGCCTGCCTTCGGGCGATGATCTGCTGCGACACACCCGGCATGAAAATTTTTATGTCCGCAGCGCCACCACAGATGGCAGGCGGATCGTTTACCACGCTGGCGCAGAACTGTACCTGTTCGACCCCGCCTCCAACCAGACCGCGCTCATACCGATTGAATATCACTCTCCCCAGGTGCAGCGGCGCCGCAAATATATCAACCCGGCTGCATACCTGGATGGCTGGGAGCTCCACCCTCGCGGCCACTCAACTGTGATTACTGCACGCGGGAAAATGGTGAACTTCGCCAACTGGGAAGGCGCAGTCATTCAACAAAATGACCCGGACAGCCTGCCAGATCACCCTGAGCCGGCGGTTAGCGCTCGTTACCGCCTGCCAGCCTGGCTGTCAGACGGCAAACGTCTGGTAGCTGTCTGCGACGCGGGTGGAGAAGAAAAATTCGTCGTTCTTTCTGGCAATGGCGGTCCCCCAGAGGTGATCCCCGTTACCGATATTGGCCGACCGATTGCTATAGCTGTAAACCCGTGCAAAGATCAGATCATCTTCGGCAACCATCGCTATGAGCTGCTTTGTCTGGATCTAAAAACCAGTGAATTGCGAAAAATCGACCGTGGTTCAGACTCCCATATCCGGGATTTCTGCTGGTCCCCAGACGGCGAATGGGTTGTCTACAGCGTCTCGATCAATCTGCATATGATGGTGCTCAAGCTGTGGAATGCCAGCAGTGGAGAAATCACTCAGCTGACCCAACCCGTGCTGCGAGATATTGCCCCCTCCTTTGATCCACAGGGTAAATATATCTATTTTCTATCTCACCGCACCTTCGATCCGGTGTTCGATCAGCTCCATCTTGAACTCAGCTTCCCGCGCGGCATGAAGCCATATCTGATCACCTTGCAAGAAGATGCGCCCTCTCCTTTTATCCCAACCCTACCTGTGCTAGAAGAACCCGACACCCGGCACGAGCCTCAGCCCGATGGCGAAGAAAAACCCCAAACAGGGGATGCAGAAGAGACAGAAGCGGAGCAAAAACACGCCGCACCTTCCGAACAGAATAAACCAAAACCAATTCGGATTGATTTAACCGGTATTCAACAACGCCTGGTCGCCTTCCCGGTCAATGAAGGTCTCTATGGGCGGGTGTTGGGGGCCGCGGATGGCAAAGTATTCTATTCCCGTTATCCCTTGGCGGGCAGCCTGAACCAATCCGCCTTAGCAAACGAACCAGAAACAAACGGGACACTGCTGGTTTATAACTTTGAGGATCAGAAGGAAGAGGTTTTTACCTCTGGCATCACCTCTTTCAAGATAACTGCGGATGGCAAATTCTTGATCTACCGCGCCGGAAACGATTTACGGGTGGTAAAGGCCAGCGAAAAACCAGCCAATGACGAGCACGGGCATAATCGGAAAAGCGGCTGGCTGGATCTGAGCCGGCTGCGCCTGGCAGTAGCGCCTGGAGCCGAATGGAAGCAAATGTACCGCGAGGCCTGGCGCCTGCAGCGGGACCAATTCTGGACAGAAGATATGTCCCAGGTAGACTGGCTGGCGATCTATGATCGCTATTTGCCATTGGTGGGTCGCGTTGGCAGCCGCTCCGAATTTTCCGATCTGATGTGGGAAATGCAAGGCGAGTTGGGCACCTCACACGCCTATGAATTCGGCGGCGATTACCGGCCGGAGCCGCGCTACTTGCAGGGTTTCCTGGGGGCGGAATTTGAATACGAATCGGCTTCCAATGGCTGGCGCATCACACACATTTACCAGGGTGACCCCTGGGATGAGGAAAACGATTCGCCGTTCAATAATCCCGGCGTGAATCTCAATGTCGGGGATTGCTTGTTGGCAATCAATGGGAAAAAACTCAGCTCGAAATTCTCACCAGCCATGGCGTTGGTGAATCTGGCAGATCAGGAAGTCAATCTAACTATCTCCCCTGCAACACCTGAAACAGGCTCCGAGAACAGCGGGGCTCAAAACCGATCGTTATCAGTACGAACGCTAAAGAGTGAAACACAGCTTCGCTACCGGAATTGGGTTGAAACCAACCGCCGGCGTGTCCATGAAGCCAGCAGCGATCGATTGGGATACGTGCATATCCCGGATATGGGTCCGGTGGGTTATGCGGAATTCCACCGCGGCTTCCTGGCGGAAGCCGCCCGCGACGGTTTGATCGTGGATGTACGCTTTAACCGGGGAGGATTCGTATCGGCGCTGATCCTGGAAAAATTATCCCGGCGGCGCATCGGATACAGCATCTCCCGCTGGGGACAAAATCCCGAGCCGTATCCGGATTATGCCATTGCCGGACCCATGGTAGCCTTGACCAATGAAAACGCTGGCTCTGACGGGGATATTTTCAGCCATGGATTCAAGCTGATGAAGCTAGGCCCACTGGTGGGCAAGCGCACCTGGGGTGGCGTGATCGGTATTACCGTTCATCATGAACTTGTGGATGGCAGCATCACCACCCAGCCAGAATTTTCAACCTGGTTCTCGGATGTCGGATGGAACCTTGAAAATTACGGCACAGATCCAGACATTGAGGTTGATATCCGCCCGCAGGATTACGCCGCAGGCGCGGATCCGCAGCTGGAGCGATCGATTGCCGAGGCCCTCAGGTTGTTAGCAGCCAATCCCCCTCAACTGCCCGATTTTTCATCCAGACCAAGCCGGGCAGCGCCGCGCCTGCCCAGTCAATAGCCTGATACGGAGTAGAAACATATGAAAATATTAATTTCTGCAGATATGGAAGGCATCACCGGGGTGGTGCATTGGGATCAGGTCGACCCTGGTCACGCAGAATACCCCCGTTTTCGCCGCCTGATGACTGGCGATGTGAACGCCGCCATCCGCGGGGCGTTTGAAGCGGGTGCAAAGGAGGTGCTGGTAACCGATGGGCACGCCTATGGCCGGAATATTCTCATTGAGGAACTGGATCCGCGCGCCCATTTGAACAGCAGCTCGATTTCGCCCCTCAGCATGGTGCAGGGGATTGACAGCGGGGTGGATGGCGTCATCTTCGTGGGCTACCATGCCCGCATCGGGACGCAGAATGCCATCCTGGAGCATACCTGGTCCGATGAACGGGTGTACAACCTGTACCTCAATGGCGATCTGTTCGGAGAGATCGGCCTGAACGCCGGTATCAGCGGGCATTTTGGTGCACCGGTGATCATGATCTCGGGCGACAGGGCTGCCTGTACAGAAGCCGCGGCTTTACTTGGCGAGGTGGAGACCGCGGTGGTGAAGGTTGCCAGTGGACGCATGGCCGCAGAGTGCCTGCCGCCTGCCGTTGCCCAGGAAAAAATCCAGATCGCGGCCAGAAAGGCAGTAACCCGTCTGAACAAAGGCCAGGCGCCAAAACCTCTGCACATCTCGCCGCCGATCACGATGATAATTGACTTCGTTCAATCCGAGATGGCTGACAGGGCTGCCCTGCTGCCGGGAGCGAGCAGAAACGGGCGCCACCTGGTTTACACCGCCGAGGAGATGGTCACAATTTACCGGGCCTTTCGCACGGCGCTAGCTTTAGCGAGGGGATAAACAATGTCTTTCATTGATGTAAATGGAGCCAACCTGTATTATCAGGTCTACGGCAAAGATACTCCCAGGCAGGCGCCTGTCTTATTAATCCACGGCTCAACGATCACCGGGCAGGTGGACTGGGAATTGGCAGCGCCGATCCTGGCGCGCCGCTGGCGTGTGATCGTCCCAGATTGCCGGGGACACGGGCAGAGCGCCAATCCCCACCACTCTTACAGCTTTACCGAAATGGCCGCCGACATGGCAGCCCTGGTGCGCCTGCTGGGCTACGAAAAAGCCCACATCATCGGGCACAGCAATGGGGGGAATGTAGCTCTCGTCACCCTGATGGAACATCCTGAGATCGTGCAGAGCGCGGTCCTGCAGGCAGCCAACGCTTATGTCAGCCAGGATCTGATCGAAAAAGAACCCCCCATTTTTGACCCAGAACGTGTGCAGCGAGAAGCTCCCGAATGGATGGAGAGCATGATTGCCCTGCATGGCTCCACTCACGGGCCGGATTACTGGCGCGAGCTGCTCCAGTTGACCCTGCAGGCGATCATCACCGAGCCCAATTACTCCCCAGCGGAACTGGGGCGAGTTGAACTGCCCACCCTGGTGATCCAGGGCGAAAAGGACCGCGTCAACGCACCCGCCCAGCATGCTCAATTCATTGCCGAGCATATCCCCTATGCGGAACTGTGGCTGCCGACCGGGATTGGGCACAATGTCCACGATGAAATCCTGTTCCAATGGATCGAGCGCGTCGAGAACTTCCTGGAACGGCGCGGCGACTCCGCCAATGAAGCCTTGCACCGCCTGGGTCGAGATCATTATGCTGATGAACGGGAAGGCATTTTTGGTGTAAAGTCGCAGTATATTCCTTCCACTGGTGCTCAACCTGGGCGATACAACCTGACTGGCAGGGTGCTGAACGAGTCTCAGCGTCTGGCTGCGCTGGAATGTGTCACGACTGCCGCTGCTCCACAGAATGTCTCGGCAGAAGGTGTTGCTGTTTTGCTCAGCCAGGATACCCCCTGGGCGCTGGTCAACCGGGGCGTCAGTGATATACGCCGTGAACCGCGCAGCCTGGCGGAGCGTGTCAGCCAGGTTCTGCTGGGTGAAGCTGTTCGTATTCTACAGGAAGGCCCGGATTGGTGCTGGGTGCGCAGTGAACAGGATGGCTATATGGGTTGGGTGCAAACAGCCGCCCTGCTGCCCTGTTCTCACGAGCAGGCAGCAGCATATCAGGCCGCCTGCCAGGCCCAGGTCATCACCGATCTGCTGCCTGCCTGGAGTAAACCCTGCCCTGCGCCAGCCTTAGGCGACCAGTGTGGGAAACTGCCTTTCGGAATACATCTGTCCATTGAAACCTGGCAGGACAGGTGGGCCCAGGTGCGCCTGCCCGATGGACGCGCCTGGTGGGTGCTGGGCTCCGGTCTGCTGCTCCTGGAACAGCGTCCAGAACCTGATCAAGCTGGCATCGCCTTCACCCTGGACTTGATCCGGCGTTTTGTCGGCGTGCCTTACTTGTGGGGAGGCCGGACCCCCTTCGGTTATGATTGCTCCGGGCTGGCGCAGGCGTTTTGGGGCTTCATGGGCGTAAGCCTGCCCCGAGACGCGGATCAGCAGTACCGCGCCGGTGTGCCTGTCGAGGGGGTTTATGAACCGGGTGACCTGCTGTTCTTCGGTGAGCGGCGCCCAGACCAGCTCAGCGCCCGACATGCGTGCATCACCCATGTAGCCATCTCACTGGGCGGGGATGAGATCATCCATGCCAATGGTTCAGCCTGGGGAACTTCGTACAACAGCCTGAACCCTTCCAGCCCGATCTATCGCCCCTGGCTGCGAGATAATTTGATCGGCGTCCGCCGGTATGGAGGTTGATTATGCTGAAACTGACCTGCGAACCGATCACCCTGGACCTCAGAACCACCTTCCGCATCGCACATGGCGCCAGCGACCAGCGCCATAACGTGATTGCCCACATTGGCGAAGGTCTGGGCGAGGCAGCCGCGGTTGCCTATTATGGCGAAACTCAGTCTGGAATCATGCAATACTTATCCAGCCTGGCTGAGCAAACCTGGGACCCATTCCAACTGGAAGATATCATCAACAGCCTGCCGCCTGGTTCAAAAGCAGCCCGCGCGGCAGTAGATATCGCCCTGCATGATTCATGGGGTAAGGCCCTCGGACAGCCGCTCTACCGCCTCTTTGGGCTGAACCCGGGAAAAATACCCCAAACATCCTTTACCATTGCCATGGATGAACCCGAAATCATGGCCGAACGGGCGCGTCAATCTGGTCTGCCCATCATCAAGATTAAACTCGGCAGCCCGGACGATGAAGCCATCGTGCGCGCAGTTCGCTCGGCAACCTCTGCCAAACTCAGAGTGGATGCCAATGCCGGCTGGACGCGCGCACAGGCAGCCCGTTTGATCCCCCGCCTGGCGCAGTATGATCTTGAATTCGTAGAACAGCCTCTGCCAGCAGAAGATATCGAGGGACTGCGCTGGCTGCGCAGCCAGAAGCTGGGCGCGCCCATCTTTGCAGATGAAAGCGCCAAGAATGCCCGCGAAGTGGCTGCCCTGGCTGGCGCAGTCGATGGCATTGTCGTCAAGCTGATGAAAAGCGGCGGGATTCGCGAAGCCATGCGCACGATCCATACCGCCCGCGCCCTGGATATGCAGATCATGCTGGGCTGCATGGTGGAAACATCTGTCGGTGTGACCGCCGCGGCGCACCTGGGGCCGCTGTGCGACTATGTAGACCTGGACGGCCCTCTACTGATCCGGAATGACCCCTACCAGGGTGTCGTTTATCAAGGCGCAACCATGATCCTCCCAAATGGTCCAGGGCTTGGTGTAGTCAAAAAAGCAGCCTAGCTTTCTCATTCCCATGCAACCTCCTTTACTCTTGAACGTATATATTCATGAGTTTCCAAAAGAGCAAATTGCAAAGGAGCGTGTAAAATGGGATGCCTGAAAGCGATTATCGGTTTGATCGGGGGGATTATTGGCCTGGTAGTAGGTTTGATCGGCGCAGTGCTGGGTCTGGTGCTGGGCTCGGTGGGCTGTGTCCTCGGCCTGGTGGTTGCCTTGCTGGTGCTCCTGGCTCTGCCGATTATTCTTCCGCTCATGCTGATATTCTAAACTACAGCCACAAATCCACCCCAACGGCTTCGAGGCTGAAAACACCTGAAATGGCAGCCCCGAAGCCGAATTTATTAAATCACATACTGCAGCAACCCGTTCCTGCGAGTTGGAACCATTTGAGAGCTGGCCCAGGCGACTGCGGAAACCACCTGGCAGTCAATCTGGCTCAGAAATTCCACCGCTCCCAACCTTCCAGCAAACAATTCGCGCCCCAGCTTCAATGCCCGGTCCATCTGCACAGGAGTCAGGCTTCGATACAGGAAGAGCGATAAGGGTGAGGTATTCAGATCGAAGCCAGCATCTGTACTGCGGCCAGCATATAGGAGTTCATAGAGGGTAGAGGAGCGATCCACCCAGGGGCCAGGATCAACCACAGGGAGAAACTGCTCCAGCCGTAAAACCGTCTCACCTGGCTTAGGGATCTCTCCCATAAATAAAGAAAGCGGCGCATCTCCGCCCGTCGCCAGGGCCAGCGCCTCCAGGATTGCCTGCGCCAGCAGCTTGATCCTCAGGTACTGGATGGTTGTCTCGATATTCTTATGCGCCAGCCTGGTGATACGCTGAAACTCATCCGCAGAAGGCGTACCCCGATGACGATGAAACACATGATCGGGGTTAAGCGAGCTATAGAACCCTTCAGTGCGTTGAATCGCCTGTCGAAATTCTCGGATTGTATACACACCTTGTGAGCGCAAGGCCACATTCATTTCTGGAAGCAGCTTCCAGGTGATATTCAGGAAATCGCGCACATCGTCTTCGGCAAAATTCTCAACATCTTTGTTGGCGAAAAGCACTGCCAGGTCTATCGCCCCTTGCACTTCGGACTCTGTCAGGATGATCTGGCACTGTTTACACAACTGGCGCAGCTTCTTTTCCATCAGGTCAAAATGACTCTCTCCCAAATCCGTGCTGCCCCGGAAGGGAATGGTCGCCTCCACACACAAGATCATCTTGAGCAGATCCTTATCTGAGACTAGCCCGCTGAGTTCTCTATTCATCACCACCGCACTCAAGAACTCATTCAAACCATTCCGAGGTGACAGCTTTTCTCCTGGCTTCAGGTGAAACACCTCAAGCGTCATGTGAAATTGAAGATCATCCTGCGGAGGTGGGTCTACGATGGATATCTCTTCTCCAGATTCCTGGATGTATGGCGCGATGATTTCTCGAATATCTGGCAAAAAACCAAGGTCAACCTGGTAATAAACAATATCATGGAAAAGCGCTGCCAGCGTTTGGATCGGATCGGATGAGCTGATAAAAGTGAACACATGGTCGAGATTATGGTAGTTCCGAGCCTGCATCGTCATCGCCCGATGCACCAACACGGCTATATCTTCAATCCTTTTAGCCTCAACCTGGACCTGCAGTTGGCCAAAAGCATCGTGGAGGAGCATGATCAGCCTATGTACCGCGCCGACACGCATCAAACGCCTCCTGGTTCAGACAAGCACATGGCTCGCAAGCGGGCAATCTCTCTTGCATCATGAACTGAAAACATCCTATCTACCAACCTCTATCACACCGCCCCGGGTGCTGTTCAAAATATCGATTGCGCCATCCGCAGCGCCAGCCAGGTGCTGCATCTGCCTGCACAGGCCAATTGCAATCAAAGCTAACGCATTTTCATCCAATCCACCATCCGATTCCAACATTACCCGAAATAAAGGCTCTGTCCCCGAGTATCTCAAGTTGACGCGCAGCAAACCAGGATGATCATTCAAAACCCTCGCCTCTAGAGCAGATAAATCGGCTTTACTCATCCTCGGCCCGTGACCGACATCTGCAGAAGCGATAATTTGGGGCACTTTACCCACCTCGGCGATAAAAGACGAAAGAGAACCTTGCCCCGTTTCCCGCAAGGCCCGGATCACATAGAGAGCAGTGCGCACACCATCCCCGGTCGAATGTGCTTCATCCACCAGCACAATATGCCCCGACTGCTCACCGCCCAAACCGATTGCCGCCGAATTCGGAGCCGCCTCGCTCAGTTCGAGAAGTTTTTCCACCACATATCTATCTCCCACTGGCGTTTCAAACATCCCAATGTCAAGCTGTTCCAGGTACTTATGGAGGCCGCTGTTTCGCATCCAGGTAGTCACCACGCTGCGGCTCAGAAGCTTGCCCTGCTGGCCAAGATAGCGGGCAAGGATCCCCAGCATGTGATCCCCATCCACCAGATTTTCTTTTTCATCCACCAGGATAACCCGATCGGCATCCCCATCGAAAGCCAGCCCGAGATCAGCCTGATAATATTCAATCAGCATGCCGATATCTCGAACCTGACGACGGACATGCTCAGACCCGGCGCTGGCATTGATATTCCAGCCATTGGGAGAGGCGTGGATCACCACCGTGCGCGCCCCCAGCCGTCCAAAAACCTCTGGCGCGACCTGGTAGGCGGCTCCATTGGCGCAGTCCAGCACAATCGTCATCCCGCCAAGGTTCAACCCTGGATGTTCATCAATCAAACCCTGGATATACTGCTCTACCAGCAGTTTGCCATCCTGTAAGCGGCCTTGCTTCGAACTGCCTCTCACGAAACGATTCTGACCTTCGCTGCTCTCGCCGCTGATAAACGGCTGCAGAAGTTGCTCCATGCGCCGTTCTTCATCTTCCGGAAGTTTGCGCCCGGTATTTCCGAAGAACTTGATCCCATTCTGCTCGGGAGGGTTGTGTGAAGCCGAGATGACCACACCAGCCTCGGCGCCAATGGAGCGCAGAATCCAGGCTACTCCCGGCGTTGGGACCACCCCCAGATCAATCACATTTGCGCCGCTGGCTAAAAACCCAGCTGTCAGCGCTTCCTGCAGCATTTGTCCCGATTGGCGAGTATCCCGCCCAATCACCACCGTCGGACTTTTCTTCACTTCACCTAACACAGCCCCAGCCACCTGGCCCAGATACAAACAAAATTCTGGGACCAGGGGCCATTCACCCACCACGCCACGCACGCCATCTGTGCCAAAATATTCTGTCATAAATCCTTCTTGTCGACCCTGATATATGTGGTTGAGATATTATAAATCACGTCTGATGTGAATTAGGCTCCAGGACCAGCCCTTTCGAAAGTTTGCACCTTAACACCAAACCGGATATTCAACACAAGTCGAAGG
>JAFGQI010000171.1 GCA_016935755.1 Anaerolineales bacterium | reverse complement strand
TGGGCGCATATCGGCGTGCTGCGCGCCTTGCAGGAGGCTGACCTGGAGGTGGATTGGGTGGGCGGCGCCAGTATGGGGGCGATCATCGCCGCGGCCTGCGCCCTGGATTGGCCGGTCGAGCGCATGACCTCCCTGGCGGCGCAGTTCTCCGACCCCAAGAAGCTGCTGGATTACACCTTCCCCTATGCCGCCGTCACCGCCACCCGCCGCATCACCGATCTGCTGCGCGGCCTGGTCGGCGAGGTGGAAATTGAAGACACCTGGCGGCCATATTTCTGCGTCTCGGCCAACCTGACCCTGGGGCGCGAGCAGTCGCATTTCAGCGGGCTGCTGTGGAAAGCGGTGCGCGCCAGCATGGCCTTTCCAGCCATCTTTGCCCCCATTCTGGAGGATGGCTGTGTGCTGATTGACGGCGGGGCGGCCAACAATGTGCCCGTCGACCGCATGCGCGAGGTCTGCCCGACCGGCGTGGTGATCGGCGTCAACCTGCTCACCAGCAGCCCGACCAGCGGCCCGTATGATTTTGGCCCGCATCTTTCGGGCTGGCAGGCGCTGCTGGGGCGCATCTTCCCCTCTGCCCGGCGGATCAAAGCCCCGACCCTGCTGGACATCGTGGCGGGGGTGGTCTACAGCAACAACTGCTACCGGCTGAACGAGGTGCAGGGCCTTGCCGACCTGCTGATCCAGGTGCCGGTGGAGGCCTACGGCCTGCTGGAGTTCGACAAATACGCTCAGGTGATCGAGCTGGGCTACCAGGCGGCGGTGGAAGCGCTGGCGGGTTTCAAACCCTAAATCAGGAGCATTGCACTTGCAAAGTGCATTGCTCCTGATCGGATGCGCCGCGGGAGTTATAACCCCCAGGTGCAGCGCACGTTTAACGTGCAGTGCACCTGGCACTCACCCTCATAACCCCCTCTGCCACATCGGATATATCCTCCACCCCCCGGGCAAACTCCCCCCGCAGCTCGGGCGCGCCGATCAGCAGGGCCGGCACGGGGTTGAGCGTGTGGCGGCGGGTGCTCAAATCCTCCAGGTTGCCGTGGTCGGAGGTGATCAGCGCCAGCCCGCGCCGGTCATACCAGGCATCTAATAGGCCGGATAGTACCTGGTCGAAGGTCTGCAGCAGCTCGCAGGCCGCCAGCATCTCCTGCCCATGCCCGGCGTAATCCGTCAACCAGTACTCGAACAGCGAGAAATCGTGCTGCTGGGCCAGCCGCGCCAGACGCTGCCCGGCCTGGTAGGGCGTGATCACCGGCGTATCCGCCAGGCCAAGATGCTCGCGCCAGCCCTGGGCGGTGAAATCCGCCGAGACCGCCCGCCCCTGGCGCAGGTCTTCCTGTGTCCGCAGGGGCACCCCCGCGCTGACCGCCGCCAGCGGGATGGCGGCATGCATCCGCCGTCCGGACTGGATGCTGGCGAAGTAGCGCGGCGGGTAGGCGTTCAGGAACGCCGCCCGCCGCCCGGCCTGCATCAGGCGGCTGAACAGATTGCCCTCCCGCAGGATGGCTGCAATCGCCGGGTCGGGCTTGGGGCCGTAGTGATAGCCCAGCACGGCAGGCACGTTCTGCCCGCACAGCAGAGCCGCCTGCCCGCTGGCGGACTGCGGCATGCCCGCTACCCCCAGGCAGGCGTCCAGGGCCAGCAGGCTGGCGCGTTCGGTCTCCCGCGGAGCTGAACTCAGCAGCAGCCGCTTGCCGCCCAGCAGCTTCTCCAGCGTGGGCGTGACTGCCCGGGCGAAGGGGTTCACCCCCGGGTCGTCCGGGCCTAAGCCGACCCCGTCCAGGAACAGGAACAGGATGTGCGGGCGCTCCTGAGCCATGCTCATGGCGATCCTGCCTCCCGGCGCTGGTAGGTCAGCCAGGCGGACGGCCGCCGGCCGCGCTCGCTGCCATCCACCCGCTGCACCAGGCGCAGGTGGCGCTCCAGCAGTTCCAGGTCGCTGGGCTGTAAGCCCGAAAGGGCGTCCGGCGGTGCGCTCAGGAAGGTGTAGATCAGGAAGACGCCCTGGGGCGCCAGCAGCCCCTCCAGGGCGGCGGCGTAGGCGGTTTTCCCCTCCAGCGAGAGGCTGTGAAAGCAGCCGATATCCAGCACCAGCTTGAAGGGGCCCTGGATCTGCTGGCGGCGCAGCACCTCGCTCAGCCGGGAGACATCCCCCTGGTGGAAGTCCACCCGCACGCCGGCCCGTTTGGCCTTGCGCCGCGCCAGGCGGATGGCGCGTCCGACGAAATCCACCCCGCTGACCTGCCAGCCGTGCTGCGCCAGGGTGATGGCGTTGGTGCCGGTGCCGCAGCCCAGATCCAGGGCGCGCCCGGGGGGATGCTGGCGGATAAATTCCCACACCTCCGGTGGGGTGATGCCCGTGTCCCAGGGCGGGTTCTGGAAGTAGGAAAGGTAAAAGAAGATGCGCTTAGACAGGCTCAAGATGATAATCCGGTCAGAATCAGAATGCCCAATTGTACTATCCCGGCTGAAAAGGTGGCAAGTTCCTGTTGCGCGGGTCATTTTTCAGAAAAGTGATGAAACTCACTTTGACAAGAGACGCAAGATGTCTTACAATCAGAGATTGTCCGTATCATCGACTGCACAGTTCCAATCAGATCACCATCGTGCGCGCTCTGCGGCTCGTTTGAACTTATATCAAAATCTAAGGAAGGTTATGCAATGAAAGAGTACACAACTGAGTTTATCCGCAATATCGCCATGGCCTCGCACAGCGGCGCCGGCAAGACCATGCTGGTGGAAGCCTTTCTGCACTTCACCGGGGCAACCACCCGTCTGGGCAGGATCGAAGACGGCTCCACCGTGGCGGATTTCGAGGATGAGGAAGTCCGGCGTGGGCTGTCCCTGTCCACGGCCGTGCTCCCGGTGGAGCACCGCGATCACAAGATCAACCTGCTCGACACACCCGGCTACACCGATTTCGTCGGCGAGGTGATTTCGGCCCTGCGCGTGGCCGATGGGGCGCTGATCTTGATCGACTCAGTCGCCGGCGTCGAAGTGGGCACCGAGATTGCCTGGGGCTACTGCGATGAGTTCAAACTGCCGCGCTTTGTGGTGATCAACAAAATGAACCGCGACAACGCCAACTTCGCCAAAGCGCTCGAATCTGCCCGCCAGCTCTCCACCGTTCGCCTGGCGCCGGTGCAGCTGCCCTGGGGCGAGAAGGCCGAGTTCCGCGGCGTGCTGGATCTGCTGACGATGAAAGCCTATGAAGGCGATGGCAAGACCGTGCGGGATATCCCGGCGGAATTTGCCGACGATGCCGAGACGGCGCGCATGGAGCTGATCGAAGCGGCTGCCGAGGGCGAGGACGAGCTGCTGGAGAAATATCTGGATGGGCAGGAGCTGACCTCCGAGGAGATCCAGCGCGGCCTGAGGAAAGTCATCCAGGCGGGGACCTTCATCCCCGTTTTTGTCACCGCTGGCACAGCCGAGATCGGCCTGGCGCGCCTGCTGGATGCCATGGTTGACCTGATGCCCTCTCCCACCCAGGTGCCCGCGGCAGTGGCCCAGGGCAAGGGCGGCGATGAGACCCTGACCTGCGTCGACAGCGGCCCGCTGGGCGCCTATGTCTGGAAGACCACCGCCGACCCCTTCGTCGGCAAGATCACCTATTTCCGGGTCTATTCGGGCGTCTTCACCTCCGATTCGCGCATCTGGAACTCCAATAAAGCCACCGAAGAGCGCATTGGCACGGTGCATCTGCTGCGCGGCAAAGAGACCATGCCGGTTAAGGTGATTCACGCCGGCGATATTGCCTCGGTGCCGAAGCTGGCCTCCACCTCCACCGGCGATTCAATCTGCGATAAGGGCCACCCCATCACTTTCCCGGTGCCCCAATACCCACACGCTTTGTTCCGCGTGGCGGTCACGCCCAAGACCCAGGCCGATTCAGCCAAGATCAGCCCCACCCTCACCCGCCTGGTGGAAGAGGATATGACCCTCTCCTGGCATCAGGAACACAGCACCAACCAGACCATCCTGCAGGGCATGGGCGACCAGCACATTGATGTCGCCATTCGCAAAGCCGAATCGAAATTCCAGACCAGCCTGACGATCCAGGAACCGCGTGTGCCTTATCAGGAATCGATCACCAAGCCAGGCCAGGCGATGTACCGCCACAAGAAGCAGACCGGCGGCGCAGGCCAGTTCGGCGAGGTGTGGATGCGCATCGAACCGCTCCAGGACAGCGAGTACGAGTTCTCCTGGGATGTGTTCGGTGGGTCGGTCTCGAGCAGCTACCAGCCAGCGATTGAAAAAGGCATCAAGAGCGTGATGAAGGACGGCGTGATGGCTGGCTTCCCGCTCAGCAAAGTGAAAATCTCGGTCTATGATGGCAAAGAGCACCCGGTTGACTCCAAACCGGTGGCCTTCGAAATCGCCGCCCGCGAGGCCTTCAAGCTGGCGGTGCGGGATTCCGCCCCGGTGCTGTTGGAGCCGATTATGAACGTGCGCATTGTTGTGCCGGAAGCCAACATGGGCGATATCCTGGGAGATATGAACACCCGCCGCGCCCGCGTGCAAGGTATGGATACTGAGCGCGGCCGCTCCGTCGTGACCGCCCAGGTGCCGATGGCTGAGATACAGCGCTACACCACCGACCTGCGCTCGATGACTGGCGGTCGTGGCGTGTTTACGATGGAATTCTCGCACTACGAAGTCGTCCCGACCCACATTGCCCAGGAGATCATCGCTGCCCGCCAGAAAGAGCTGGCGGCGCAGAAGGAAGAGTAATTCCTCAGGCTTAAAAAACTGCTGGCTGCGATTGTCGCAGCCAGCTTTTTTTACTTCGTGTGATCTGCCAGCTTCAGCCGGAAGAACAGCATCGGCGCCAGCCCGGTGATCCACACGCCCAACAGGCCGTAGCGCAGGTAGCGCAGGATGAAGGGGATCAGCGTTTCGCCGCGCGGGAAGATCTCTCCCAGCCCAAACCACAGCAGGAAGACCCCCGCCAGCCCAACCAGAAAGCGCGCCAGCCGCTTCCAGGCTGCGCCGCCGGCGTAAAAGCCGCCCTGTGCTTTGATCATCAGCCCGCCCAGGGCCAGCCCAAAGAATGCTCCCGCGTTGGAGACCAGCCCGGAGAGCGCCAGCGGCTCAATCGCCTTCGAACCTGGCGCCGCCTCGGCCAGCTTGACCCATTCTGCGGGAACTGTCCAGCCGTCCAGGGCCAGCCGGATGAGCGCGCCGACCAGAATCATTGCCAGGGAAGCAGCCAGGGTGTACAGAATTTGTTCAGTCAACGGGCGCTTGTTCAGCCAGGCCAGCACAGGCTTTTCCAGCGCCAGCAGCGCCCACAGCACCAGCGCGCCAAATGCCCAGCCCAGCAGCACATCGTGGGGGAAGTGCACGCCTAAATACATGCGCGAAAAGCCGATCAGGATCATGAGAATAATGGCAGCCGCCCAGAACCATCTGACGCGCAGCTCCGCCGCCAGCCGTCCCCACACCACCACCGCATTCTGGGAATGGCCAGAAGGCACCCCGAAGGAGGTCTCGTAGCTGTAGGGGATCACCCGCGAGTCAACCCAGTAAGGGCGCGGCCCCTGCATCGCCAGCTTCAGGATGCTGTTGGTGATCCCGCTGACCATCAGCGCCAGTCCGACGCGCATCCCGATGGCGGCATCGAAGCACCAGTAGATCGCCGGGGCGAAGAACAGGTAGAATTCCTCGTTGCCGGTCATGGTGATCAGTTTGAGCGGACCAGCCAGCCATTCGCCCAGGCCCTGCAGAAACAGGATGATGGCGATGCCCAGTTCGATGATTGCGTTCATGTTGACTCCTCCGGTAGTTCGACTCTCATATCCCTGCTGCAAACGGGTGAAAAGAATAAGGCCATGATCAAAGAAAATCCTATCAGCCCTAGGCTGATCGGGTAAACCAGCGGTGGGTCCAGGTCGTACAGGATTCCCGCCAGGGGCGGGGCCAGGATCACCACCATGGCGGCGGTGGTTTCAATCATACCATACGCCAGACCCATGTTGGCCGCGTTTACCAGGGTGCGCCCCTGGGCGACCACCATCGAACGGGCGGTGTGGTAGCTGCCCAGCAGGAAGTATCCCAGGGCATAGGCCGGGAAGCCGCCGCCTTGCCACAGCAGTGTCGCAAATGAAGCAATCCCCAGGTGCGCCAGCAAGAACCCAACCCGGGCGTTCATCTGGCCCACCACCAGGTTCAGCACGACCACCCCGGCGGCGCGCCCGGCCAGCAGCTGGCCCATCTGCGCCAGGTTGATGCCGCGCTCGTTCTGCAGGAAGTTGGGCGAGAGCTGCTGCGGCAGGAACATGCTGAAGGTGGCGATAAATACGATTGCCAGGAACTGGACGAAGCGCGGGGTCAGCACGGCTTTGCCTGAATTTCTCCAGGAGCGCTGGCCTGGTTCCTCCTGGCGCGGTTGGACGGGCTGTGGGCGCAGGAAGAAGACGATCGCGGCGGAAACCATGAAGATGCAGGCAGCCACCAGGAAGTTGGTCTTCAGCCCGGCCCGGTTGCCGATCCAGCCGCCCAGCAAGGGGCCCAGGATGGACCCGACGTTGTAGGTGGCCGAGATCAGGGTCAGCACCCGCCCGACGCTCAGGCTGCCGCGCGCCGCGGTGATGTAGCTGTTCATCGGCGAGACCACGAAGGCGGTCAGACCGTAGAGTGTGTTGCCGATGATGAAGACCGGCAGGCTGTTGGAGAGGGCCATGATCCAGGCGGACAGCGTGCCGAGCAGCCAGGCGGCGATGATCATCGGCCTGCGCCCGATGCGATCTGCCAGGAAGCCGGCTGGCAGGTGGGCCACGGTCATGGCGAGGCCCATGATGCCCAGGATGCCGCCGATCTCCACCGGGCTGGCCCCCAGCTCCTGCAGGTACAGGGGTTGGAAGAAGATGAACATGCCCTCGCCCACCCCCCAGGTCATCAGGGATAGGGCCATCAGGATCAGGTTGCGGTTCATGCCCTGGTCTGGCTCAGCCGGTCGACAAAGTCCGAGGCCGCCTGGAAGACCTGCTGGTGCTGGGCGTCGCAGGTGATCACGTGCGAGCTGTTCTCGATCCACAGCTTGCGCTTATCGGCGCTGCCCAGGCTGGCGTAAATAAGCTCCATGTGCCCTTCTGCCTCGGTCACCGCCAGATCCTGATGGGAATAGATCAGCAGGGCCGGAGCAGTGATGCGCGGCAGCCCAGAGCGCAAGACAGCCGCCATCTCCAGCAGTTCAGCGTAGGCGCGCGTCGGGTCGACCGGATAGCACACATGCTCCTTGAAGGCTTCCGGCTCGAAGTAGTTGTCGGGGCCTTTGGGCATGAAAGGCTGGAGCCTGCTGAGCGGCTTGACAAAGCGCAGGCGCGGGTCGTTCGGCAGGTGGTGCGGGGCCGCCATCACCACGATCCCGCCCAGGCGGCAGCGCTCATCGCCCGGGTTCTGGGCGGCGAAGGTCAGGGTCAGCATGCCGCCCATCGACAGTCCCATCACGAAGACCTGGTCGCAGCAGCCGCGCAGGATGTGCCAGCCGTCTTCGACCGAGGCCAGCCAATCCTGCCAGCGGGCGCGGATCATGTCCTCCGGGCGGGTGGCATGGGCGGCCAGGCGCACGCCCAGCACCGTGCGCCCCTGCGCCGCCAGGTGTTCGCCCAGCCCGCGCATTTCCTTGGGCGCGCCGGTGAAGCCATGCACCAGCAGGCAGCCGGTGCGGTCTCCTGGGAAGAAGAAGGGTTCTGCAGTGGGGATAATCATCGCTCATGCTCCATCGCATCGATCGCGTCTTTGGCTTCTCTCAAGCCTGCGCCGGTGGCCTGCCGGTACAGCTTGACGGCGGCAATCTTTTGCCCCTGCCGCAGGTGCTCCTTGACCTGAGCCAGCCAGTCTTCGCCAGGGGCAGGCATACTGGCTGGCAGGATTACCGGCTGCTGCTCGCCGCGTTCCAGGGCCTCCACAGCGTCTTTGGCCTCTTTCAAACCAGCGCCGGTAGCCAGGATGTAGGCTTTGATCGCCTCGAGTTTGTTGCCCTGCCGCAGGTGCTCAGCTACCTCGCTCATTCCTCCCGCCGCAGTTGGGCGGGCAGGAGGCGCCGGGGGGATCATCAGCGGTTCCCCTCTTTCAAAGGCCTCCACGGCATCTTTACAGGCTTTCAACCCGGCCTGGGTGGCCTGGCGGTAGACCCTGATGGCCTCGATCTTCTGGCCCTGGCGCAGTAATTCGCCTATCTGCTGGGTTAGCTCAGCCGGGGCAGGCGCGTTCAGGGATGGCTCAGGTTTGGGAGGCCTGGATGTTGGCTGTGCTGGGGGAATCTCATCTGCGGACTGGCGAGTATTAATCCAAACGATCGCCGCTATGGCTGCTGCCAGCAGAATCAACCCGATCATCAGCTGTAGTAGAGCATCCATAATTACTCCAGATGGGTCAGGCCGCGCGGCAGGTCGCTCAGGCTGGCCGCGCCCTGCGGGGTGATCAGCATGTCATCCTCGATGCGCACTCCGCCGCGCCCCGGCAGATAGATGCCCGGCTCGATGGTGAAGGTCATGCCCGGCTGCAGGCGCAGCTGGCTGCCGGTGCGGATGTAGGGGCCTTCGTGGCCTTCCATGCCAATGCCATGCCCGGTGCGGTGGATGAAATAAGGCCCGTAGCTCGCCGCTTCGATCACCTGCCGGGCAGCTTGGTCAACCGCTTCGGCGGTCACCCCCGGCCCTGCCGCGGCGCGACCGGCGGCGTTGGCCTGCTCCACGATGCGGTGGATCGCCGCCAGTTCATCCTCCAGCGGGCCGATGGCAAAGGTGCGGGTGATATCAGAGATATAGCCCTGGTAGATGGCGCCCCAGTCGATCACCAGCAGGTCGCCGGTCTGCAGAGGGCGGTCGGAGGGCGCGGCGTGCGGGTTGGCGCTGTTCGGCCCGCCCGAGACGATCGGCGCAAAGGGGAACTCGGCCTCCGAGCCGGCCTTCAGCAGCTGCAGGGTCAGCTCGCCGGCGATCTGCCTCTCGGTCAGGCCAGGCTTGATCTGCGGCAGGACGGCCTGCAGGGCCTGTTGGGCGATCTGCACCGCCCTGCGCATGTGGGCAATCTCCTGCTCGTCCTTGCACATGCGCAGTTCTGCCAGGGGCTGCTCTGCCGATACAAAGTGCGCCGCTGGGGCGGCTCCCTCCAGGAAGCGCAGTTCCAGGAAGCGCAGCCGGGTGGGCTCCACTCCGATCTGCCTGCCATCCAGGCTGCCTGCTTGCATCGCCCGCTTGAAGACCTCCTGCCAGGTGGAGGGGTCTTCGCCGTATGGGAAGACCTGGGCCGGGAAGGGCAGGGCGGCAGCCTTGGCGGTCTCCAGCTCAGGCATCACCAGGGTGGGCGCGGCCTGGGGGGCGAAAATGGCGATCACCGGACGCTCCATCAGGTGAAAGTTCAGCCCGGTCAGGTAGACCAGGGAGGGGCCGGGGTTGAGCGCCAGGGCCTCCAGCCCGGTGCGCTGCAGCGCTGCCGAGAGGCGGGCCTGCCGGTGGGTGTAAGGGTCTGGGTCTTGGCTCATGTGCATCTCCATCCGTGCGGTGGGTTATGTTATGATTATAGTCGAAATGGACGCGGCTGGCGATTCTCGGCAGATGAAAACGATCCTGACTTTGTTCATCGCTGCGCGCCTGACCATCCTGTTTTTCTACTCCCCCCAGGGTCTGTTAAACGCCTATACGGATTATTACTACTACTACCGCACCGCCCAGCTTTCCGAGCAGGGATATTACCCGTTCGTCAATATGTGGTATGAGTATCCGCCCATCACCGCCTACCTCCCGCAGGCGGCTTACGGGCTGACCCGGCAGGCCCTGCCGCCAGGGGATGTGTACAGCTTCAGCTACCAGTTCTTTGCCCGCCTGCTGGGCGTCATTCTGCTGGTGTTCGATACCGGCGTGCTGGTGCTGCTGCAGGCCATCGCCGCCAGGGTCTGGGGGCAGGCCCGAGCCATCCACCTGGCCTGGGTCTACGCCGCTTTGAGCCTGCCGCTGCTTTTCTGGACCTATTCCCACCAGGCGGTGGCGGTGTTCTTTCTGCTGCTGGCGATCTACTTATTCCTGGAGGGGCGCCCGTTGGGTTCGGCGGCTGCCCTGGGGCTGGGGATTGCCGCCAAGATCACCCCGGTCTTTCTGCTGGCTCCGGCGCTCAAATTTACCTGGCCGCAGCGGGGCAGGGCGGCGGCTTACGGTCTGGTGGCTGGGATTGTCCCGCTGCTGACCTACCTGCCATTCACCCTGCTTGGCGGTTGGAGCTGGATTGCCGCCTCCTTCACCGCCATGGCCAGGGTCGGCTCGTACGGCACGCTCTGGGCGATGATCGACCAGAACTGGGGGCCGGGCGACTATGGCCCGCTGGAGACGCGCCTGCAGCTTGACCAGGCTGGCGTGATCCAGGCCAACCCGTCCGTGATCCCGGGCGTGCTGATTCTGGGCGTTTTCGCCCTGCTGTATGCCCTGGTGTACTTTCGCCCGGTCGATCGCTCTGACCCGCGCCATTTTATCTGGTTTACCACGCTGACCATGATCATCTTCCACCTGTGGTCGAAGGGCTGGAGCCCGCAGTGGGTGGTGATGATCATCCCCTTGGTGCTGCTCTCCTTTCCCGCTGGCGGCGGACTGCGCTGGGTGCTGTGGTTTACTGCCCTGATCCTGGTGGAATGGCTTTTCTCCGCCCTTACCCAGGCGCCGGTGATGGCTTCCATCTTCATCCTGCTGCGCACGCTGCTGTTGGTGTGGATTGGCTGGGTTTTGGTCAGGCGCTTGTGGAGCCCTGGCAGGTTGGGCCAGCTTTCGTGATAAAATGCAGTCAGGAACAGATGCTGCCATGATTGAATTACCGCTCTTTCCCCTCAATACGGTGCTCTTTCCGGCCACGCCGATCCACCTGCACATCTTTGAAGAACGCTACAAGCAGATGATTGGCCTGTGCATCCAGAATCACCAGCCTTTTGGCGTGCTGCTGATCCGCGCAGGCGTAGAAGCCCAGGGCCCCCTGGCTGAGCCTGTCCAGGTGGGCTGTTCGGCCCGCATTGTGCACGTCCAGCGCCTGGAAGAAGGGCGCATGAACATCATCGCCGTGGGGGTGGAGCGCTTCAGGGTGCTCTCCCTGGATAAGAGCGCCCATTCTTATCTGACGGGCCAGGTGGAAGAATATCCGCTGCCAGACCCGTATCCAGAGGTATCGGCAGAGCAGGCCGGGCGGCTGCGCCCGAAAGTGGAGCGTTTGCTGCGCATCCTGGTGGAGATGGGCGGCGGCGAGTTCGATCTGCAGCCGCTGCCTGGCGACCCGGTCACCCTGGCTTACATGGGCGCGGCTTTGCTTCAAATCTCACCGGTGTATAAACAGGCTCTGCTCACCTCTGGGCGCGCCGATGAGATGCTGACCGCGCTGCTGGATCTATATCGCCGTGAGATGACCTTGCTGGAAGCCACCCGCTCGATCGGCGATGAGGGGCGCATCGGCGCCTTCTCGCGCAACTAGGGGATCACGAACTGTATTTTCACCTCCGCGCAGACGCCGTCCAGATCCCTCTCGGTGCATAACATGATCTCTGCCACGGCAGTGTCCCCAGACGGGACAGGCCAGTCGATATCCGCGCCGAAGTAGCCAGTCTGCCCGGCGTTCAGGTAGTCGCCGCCCGGCGGGCAGCCGCCCGGCCCGGCAAAGAAGGGGAAGTTCCTCGCATCTGGCCCGAAGAGCGGTTCATCGTCGGATACGCTGTAAATGAAAAGGTCAATCGAGCGCAGTCTCTCCTCGCTGTAATTATCCACCTGGAAGATCAGGGTGGGCCAGCCGCCGCAATCATGCAGGTTGGAGAAATACACCGCCAGGCCCGCCCCAGGCTGCGGCGAGGGGGTGGGGGGAGGGGTCAGCACCACCAGGGAATTGGCATCGCCCTGCACCTGGGTGGATTCCGCCCATACCCAGCAGTATGCGCCGGGTTGGCTTGGGTTTTCGATGTACCACCAGCTGTTGTCGCCCAGGCGGCCATGCACGGTGGACTGCTGCCCCACCAGCAGATAGCCCAGGCGCGGGAAGGCCTTGGCCGGGCCGCTGCGGCAGTTCGTGTCGGCGCTGGCAGTGATCGTGGGTGTCTGCAGCAAGGGCGATGGGGAGATGGTCGGGAAGATCAGCTGGGTGGCTGTGGGGTAGGGCGAGGCGGGCGCGCTGGTCAGGGTGGGCGCCTGGACGCCGCCGGTGGCTGAGGGGGAGGCCAGACCCGCCTGCACGGTTTGCGCCGCCTGGGTGGCCAGGCCCGCCGTGGGGGTGGCTTTGCTGGCCCGCTTGGGCAGGTTGCAGGCGCTCAAAACCAGGGCAGACAGGAACAGGAGCAGGATAATCAGGCGGGTAGTTCGGATGCGTTTGGGGGACATGCTCAGCCTCCTTGCTCAGGGATCTTAAATTGGACCCGAAACGTAGCGCATGTGCCCGCCAGACCTTTCTCGGTGCAGATGGTGATCGAGGCCAGGCACTGGTGCTTGGATTGGGCGTTGGCGCCCAGCGAACCGCCGATATAGCCGGTCTCGCCGGCGCGCAGGTTGAAGCCTCCCCAGGGGCATTCCCCGGCATCAAACATGAAGGGCGCGTTTTTGCTCACCGGGCCGAACAGAGTGTTGCCGCTGGTGATGTCGACGATGGACAGGTTGATCGATTTGAGCGCATCGTAGCCCTCGTTGCGCACCTGGAAGATCGCTGTTGGCACGCCGTTGCACTTGTGAATATTCGAAAAGGAAACGGCCACGTTTGAGCCAGGTGGGGCGGTGGGTGCGGTGGGTGGTTTGATCACTTCCAGGGTGAGAATGTCTCCCTGCACCTGGGTGTTTTGTCCCCACACCCAGCAGTAGCTGCCCTGAGCGGTGGGGTTTTCGATATACCACCAGGAATTGGCCGCGTTGCGCCCATGCACGGTGGATTGCTGCCCGACCAGCAGGTAGCCGACAATCGCGTAGGTCGTGTCCGGGCCGAGGCGGCAGTTGGTATCCACATTGGAGGTGATGGTGGGGGTGACCGGTCTTGGGGAGGGAGAAGGCGAGGGCGTCACCGGTTCGGGAGTGGGGACATCCAGGGTTGGCAGAGGCGTCAGAGTGGCGGGCTGCGGCTGCGGGGTGGGAGAGGCCAGGCGAGCCAGGGCGGTAAGGGCGGCCTGGGTCAGGACTGCGTTCGCCTCAGGGGTCGAGGTAGCTGTGGGTTCGCCGCCGGGAAAGTTGCACCCGCTGAGGGCGATGACCAGAATCAAACAGCTCATCAGGCGAGTTGTTCGCCCGAAAAACCTTGCTTTTCTCATCGGTTTTCTCTCCTGGACTGGCTGAACGAACCAGTCAGGTTAATTGTTTCAGGAATCTGCGCTCTTGTCAATAGATCGCTTGACATTCGTGGTACTCTCAGATAAAATTCCTCCGCTTTGATTCAGGGCCTGTAGCGCAGTTGGGAGCGCGCCTCAATCGCACTGAGGAGGTCAGGGGTTCGAATCCCCTCAGGTCCACTAAAGGGGCTGTCCGTTTCTTTTCGGACAGCCCCTTTGCGCAAGAATACTGGGGTGCCATAGGATGAAAATAGTGAAAGACAGTCAGAAGAACCAGGTTTGTCTGACATGAAAAAGGTGCCTTTGCCGAGCAGGGTGGGGCGCTATCTTATCACAGCTGCTGAGTTATCCCCCACTGATAATGGTTGCATCCAGAATAGAGAGAAGCAGGTTGTATATGAACAGGTGAATTAGCAGGTTCATGGGGAACTCCTTTCGGTTCGTTTATGCAAATCCTTGACAAAAATATCAGATGCGACTAAAATCTAATTTAGATGCAACTAAATTATAAAATTAAACTAGCTAAATTTCTACCGGAGAACATCATTAACAAAACCATCTTTCTTTCACTGCTTATCCTAACCCTGGTTCTCAGCGCCTGCGCCCCGGCTCCCCAGGCCGCGTCCGCTGACCTGTCCAGCCGCACCATCAAAGTCGTTGCGACCGTGGGCATGGTGGCCGACGTGGTCAAAAACGTCGGCGGGGAACGCGTCGAAGTGACCGCCCTGATGGGCGCGGGGGTTGACCCGCACCTGTACAAAGCCAGCGAAGGCGACGTGCGCGCTATCGAGGAAGCCGATATCGTCTTTTACAGCGGCCTGCACCTCGAAGCCGGCCTGTCTGCCGTGCTGGAACGCATGAGGGACCGCGGCAATGTTGTCGCGATCACCGATGGCGTCGAGCGCGCCAACCTGATTGCCCCGCCCGAATTCGAAGGCGCCTACGATCCGCATGTGTGGTTCGATGTTTCGATTTGGATGCAAACCATCCCGGCGGTGCGCGACGCATTGAGCCAACTCGACCCCCAGAGCGCTGATTTGTATCGCGCCAACGCCGAGAAATACCTGGCCGTACTCAAAGACCTGCACGCCTACGTCCAGGGACGCGCCGCCGAACTGCCGCAGGAAAAACGCATCCTGATTACCGCCCACGACGCCTTCAACTATTTTGGGCGCGCCTACGGTTTCGAGGTACGCGGCCTGCAGGGTATCAGCACCGAATCGGAATCGAGCACCTCCGATGTGCAGGCGCTGGCCGATTTCATTGTCGAGCAACAGGTTTCCGCCATTTTCATCGAATCGTCCGTCCCGCATCGCAACGTGGAAGCCCTGCAAGCCGCCGTTCAGTCCAAAGGCTTCGATGTGCAAATCGGGGGCGAGTTGTTCTCTGATGCGATGGGCGACCCCGGCACGGTGGAAGGCACATACATCGGCATGGTCAAGCACAACATAGATACCATCGTCTCCGCCCTGAAAGGAGAATAACCCTCATGGGCCAGAACGCTGCCCCATCATTTGCCATTCAGGTCACCGACCTGACGGTGGCCTACAGAGAAAAACCGGTGCTTTGGGATGTAGACCTGGAGGTGCCGGAAGGCGTGCTGATGGCGGTTGTCGGCCCCAACGGGGCTGGCAAGACCACCCTCATCAAGGCCATCCTGGGGTTGCTCCAACCTGCCGCCGGGCAGGTTCTCATTCGGAGCAAGCCCTATATGGAGCAGCGCCGCCTGGTGGGATACGTTCCCCAGCGCGGCAGCGTGGATTGGGACTTCCCGACCACCGTGATTGACGTGGTGATGATGGGGCGCTATGGCTCCTTGGGCTGGTTCAAACGCCCCGGCAAAGCCGAACGCCAGGCAGCGCTCGAAGCCCTCGAGAAAGTGGGCATGAGCGCCTTCGCCAAGCGGCAAATCAGCCAGTTGAGCGGCGGCCAGCAGCAGCGCGTGTTCCTGGCGCGGGCGCTGGTGCAGGATGCCAGCATCTACTTCATGGATGAACCCTTCCAGGGCGTGGATGCCGTCACCGAGCGCGCCATCATTGCGCTCTTGCAGGAATTGCGCGCCGCCGGGAAAACCGTGCTGGTTGTCCACCACGACCTGCAGACTGTCCCCGAATACTTCGATTGGGTCATGCTGATAAACGTGCGCCGGATAGCCAGCGGGCCGGTAGCCGAGGTCTTTACTGATGAAAACCTGCGCCTGGCTTACGGCGGGCGGGTCGCCTTCCTACGCGAACGGGAGGCCAAGCCATGAGCCTCGGCGATTTACTCTACAACCTGTTTTTCGATTACACCATCCGCACTGTGGCCCTGGGCGCAATGGTGTTGGGCATTGTCAGCGGCGCGTTGGGAGCGTTTGCGCTCTTGCGCAAGCAAAGCCTGCTCGGCGATGCGATTTCGCACGCTGCCCTGCCGGGCGTGGTGCTGGCCTTTCTGCTGACGCGCAGCAAAGAAGCGCTGGTATTGATTCTCGGCGCGGCCATCGCCGGCTGGCTGGCAACGCTCTGGATGTCGGCCATTACCCGTAATACGCGCATTAA
The DNA here is from genome assembly GCA_016935755.1 of Anaerolineales bacterium. GTDB lineage: Bacteria > Chloroflexota > Anaerolineae > Anaerolineales > UBA4823 > JAFGQI01. Next base: position 53,728 of record JAFGQI010000171.1, on the reverse strand, counting down.
AGAGGATAATGCCCTGGGGCTGGTGCTTGCAGTCTTTTTCGGCTTTGGGCTGATGCTGCTGACATACACCCAAAGCCTGCCCGATTCGCGCCAGGCCGGGCTGGATACCTTCTTGTTTGGGCAGGCCGCCACTCTGCTGGTGCGCGACGTGCTGACGATGGCCGGGCTGGGCATAATTGCCATCCTGCTGCTGGCCTTTTTCTGGAAAGAGTTCAAACTGCTGTCTTTCGATCGCGAATTTGCCGCCAGCCTGGGCCTGCCGGTCGCTGCGCTGGATGTTATCCTGACCACCCTGCTGGTGATTGCCATCGTGATCGGTTTGCAAGCGGTGGGCGTGGTGCTGATGAGCGCCTTGGTCGTCGCTCCTGCCGCCGCCGCCCGCCAGTGGACCGACCGCCTGGGCGTGATGGTGGCGCTTTCAGCCTCCTTTGGTGCAATTTCCGGGCTGGTCGGGGCGCTGATCAGCAGCACCGGTGCAGGACTATCCACCGGACCGTTGGTCGTGCTGACCGCCAGCGCCATCGTCCTGTTTTCGATGTTCCTGGCGCCCAACCGCGGCCTGTTCTGGGGCTGGGTGCGTCAGCAGCGCAACCGACGCCAACTACGCCTGGAAAGCGTGCTGGCCGACCTGTTCCTGCTCGGCAACCAGCATGGCAATATCCGTCACGCCCACAGCGTCCAGGCCCTGCGCGCCATGAGCGCCGGGCGCGGTGGCGTGCAGAACAGCCTGCTGCGATTGAAGGAACAGGGATTGGTGGAGCAGGTAGACGAATACAACTGGGCGCTGACCCTGCAAGGGGTCGAGACAGCCCGTCAAAAAGCCAATCTCAACCAGGCTGGCGGGGAGGCGCAATGAGCGCATCGCAAATCGAAATCCAACTGATTGCCGTCATCACCGCCGCGGCTTGCGCCCTGCCGGGGGTCATCCTGGTACTGCGCCGCATGAGCATGCTGAGCGACGCTATCAGTCACACCGTCCTGCTGGGGATTGTGATTGGCTTCTTCATCACCGAGGATTTAAACTCGCCCCTGCTGATTTTCAGTGCGGCGGCGGTCGGTGTTCTCACCGTCAGCCTGATCTCGTTATTGGAGCGCACGCACCTCTTCAAGGAGGACGCCGCCATCGGGCTGGTCTTCCCGGCCCTGTTCAGCGTTGCCATCCTGCTCATTTCCCACTACGCTGGCAACGTGCACCTGGATACCGACGCCGTGCTGGTCGGCGAACTGGCTTTTGCTCCCTTCGACCGTTTCATCGTCCTCGGACGCGACCTTGGCCCGCGCGGCTTGTATGTCATGCTCGGCATCCTGCTGGCCAACCTGCTCTTCATCACCCTGTTCTACAAGGAACTCAAACTGACCACCTTCGACGCCGGGCTGGCTGCTTCACTCGGTTTTGCGCCAGTGCTGCTGCATTACATCCTGATGTCGCTTGTCTCGCTGACGGTGGTCGGCGCGTTTGACATTGTCGGCTCGATCTTGGTGGTAGCGCTGATTGTCACCCCGCCCGCCGCTGCCTACCTGCTGACCGACCACCTGGGGCGCATGATTGGCCTGAGCGCGTTGATTGGGGCGCTGGCGGCCATCAGCGGTTACTGGCTGGCACACCTGTTCGATGCCTCGATTGCCGGTTCGATGGCGGCGATGGCCGGGGTCATCTTCTTCCTGATCTCCCTCTTCGCCCCCGAACGCGGGCTGGTCAGCGTTGCCCGCCGCCGCATCCGCCAAAAATGGGAATTTGCCCAAACCATGCTAACCATCCACCTCTTCAACCACGAAAACACCCCTGAATATCTTCAGGAAAGCCGCTTCGAGCATTTGCGCGAACACCTGCGCTGGGATGAGAACTTCTCGGCCCAGGTGGTGCAACGCTCCGTCGAGTCCAGGCTGGTTCAGCGCCAAAACGGCATCCTGACCCTCACGGTGGCTGGCCGCGAACGCGCCAAAGCCGCCCTGATAACTTAACCGCAGGAATGGAGGCCCTTTGGTATCCATCAGCGCTTCACTCACCCCTGCCATCCAGGATTATCTCAAGCAGATTTATGCCCTAAGCGAAAACGAACAGCCCGCCAGCACCAACGCCCTGGCCGAGAGTCTGGGCATTGCGCCGGCTTCTGTCACCGGTATGGTGCAGAAATTGGCCGCCTTCGACCCGCCCCTGGTAAATTACCACAAGCACCGCGGTGTGACATTGACCTCGGCTGGTGAACGCGCCGCCCTGGAAGTTATCCGTCGTCACCGCCTGCTCGAAACCTGGCTGGCGCAATCCCTCGGCTATACCTGGGATGAAGTCCACGAGGAAGCCTGCCGCCTCGAACACGTCATCTCCGAGAAGTTCGAGGCATGCATTGCCGCTGCCCTCGGCCATCCGCAGCGCGACCCGCACGGCGACCCCATCCCCAACGCCGACCTGGTCATGCCGGACGATAAAGCCTACCCGCTCTTCAGCCTGCGTCCCGGCCAGCAGGCGGTCGTACTGCGCGTGGGCGACGAATCCCCGCAGTTTTTGCGCCATATCGCTGAACTCGGCCTGGTGCCTGGCGCGCGCCTGATCATCAGCGCCTATTCCCCCTTCGACAGCAACCTGACCGTTCAAGTGCCCGCACATGCGCCGGTGACTTTGGGGCTGGCCATCTCGTTCAAGATTTTTGTCGAGAAAATTCCCGGTTGAGTTTTGGGGCGGGGGATGAAAGAATGCCCAAATTGCCAAAGGCGGCAAGCACGTTTTCCGTTGGGTCGCTCTCAAAGTTGTAAATAATTCGAAAGTATAATTCGACAATTATAGATAGAAAAAATCAATTGAATTTTCCGGTCAAGCTGGATAACCATGAAAAAGACACTTATTTTACTGATATTTTTATGCGCGATTTTCTTGCTGGGCGCTGTTCCCGAAGTAGCTGGCTGAATCCAAATCAGTCCATCGGTTGACGGATTATTACTTCGCGAGTAAAATAGCCGAACTTAGAAAACAGCCTGGGCCCATAGCGCAGTTGGGAGCGCGTCTCAATGGCATTGAGAAGGTCGAGGGTTCGAATCCCTCTGGGTCCACAGTATAACCATTCAGCGGTTAGTTCTCAGCTTTCGGGCCAGCCCGGCTGCTGGAGGCTGACCGCTAAAGTTTCTAAGGCCAGAGCAGGAGTAGTAGGTTATCTGCCAGCGAGCCGGGAGAGCGAGGTGGAAGCCCGGCGAAGTGCCCGCAGAGCACAGCCTTTGCTTAAAACCGAACTCGCCTGCTGCCCCACTGGGGCAGGCTTCTCCGGTGAACGCAGTTCGTCTGCCTGAGCCGGGTGACGGTTTACGCCCGTTAGCGCGTCCCAAAGCGGCGCGGCGCACACAGGTCTTGTGGGAAGCCGCGCAAGCAGGGTGGTACCGCGGAGCAATCCTTCGTCCCTGTTGGGCGAAGGATTTTTTTATTTGGAGGTGCAAGATGAAACAGCCTGTCGAATGGCCTTCTTACCGTCCACAAGTCATTGAGCCAAAATGGCAGCGGACCTGGGAAGAGCAGGGCCTTTATCTTGCCCGTGAGAGCGGCGATAAGCCAAAATTCTACTGCCTGGATTTCTTTCCCTATCCCTCCGGGGACGGGCTGCACGTGGGGCACTGCCGCAATTATGTCCCCACGGATATCCTCTCGCGCTACAAACGCATGAACGGGTTCAATGTGCTGCACCCGATGGGCTGGGATGCCTTTGGCGAGCCAGCCGAAAATTACGCCGTGCGTTTTGGCGTGCACCCGCGCCAGACCACCGATCAGAATACCGCCACTTTCCGCCGCCAGATGACCCTCATCGGAGCCAGCTATGATTGGTCGCGAGAGATCGACTCATCCCGGCCCGAGTTTTATCGCTGGACGCAGTATTTCTTCTTGCTGCTGTACCAGCGCGGGTTGGCCTACCGGGATATGAACTGGCAGTGGTGGTGTCCGGTCTGCCAGACCACCCTATCCAGCCATGAGGTAGCTGGCGGGGTGTGCTGGCGCGGCCACTCGGGCATCGCCCGTCGGGAGATCCCTGCCTGGTATTTCAAAATCACAGCTTATGCCGATGAGCTGATCACTGGCCTCGACACGGTGGATTGGCCTGAGCCAATCAAGCTGATGCAGCGCAATTGGATTGGTCGCTCCGAGGGCTGCCAGATCATCTTTCACACCTCAGACGGGCAGCCCGCCCCGGTCTTCACCACCCGCCCGGATACCGTCTTCGGCGCCACTTTCTTTGTGCTGGCGCCAGAACACCCTCTGGTGGAGGCGCTGACTTCCCCCGAGCAGCGCCAGCAGGTGCGGGCCTATGTGGATCAGGCGGCTCGCCAGAGCGAAGTCGAGCGCATGGTCGAATCCCGCCCCAAGACCGGTGTTTTCACTGGTGGGTATGTCACCAACCCACTGAATGACGAGCGCGTACCGGTCTGGGTCGCCGACTATGTCCTGCCCGGTTACGGTACCGGAGCGGTGATGGGCGTCCCGGCCCATGACCAGCGCGATTTTGAGTTCGCCAGGCAGTATGGTCTGCCGGTGCGGGTGGTGATCGCGCCTCCCGCCGGCGGCTCCCTGGATGGGAATGCCTGGACGGAAGCCTACCCAGGCGAAGGCGCTTTGGTGAACTCTGGCCCGTATGATGGTCTGACCAGCTCAGCCGCGATGCGCCGGATCGGCGAAGACCTGCAGGCGCGCCGGGCGGGCGGGCCGCAGGTGACCTACCGTATGCGCGATTGGCTGATCAGCCGCCAGCGCTATTGGGGCACTCCCATTCCGATTGTGCACTGCGAGCATTGCGGCGAGCAGCCTCTGCGGGCGGATCAGCTGCCGGTGCTGCTGCCGCCGATGGACAACTTTCAGCCGGATGGCAGCGGGCGTTCCCCCCTGGCGCGCCTGCCCGAATTTGTGCACACTTCCTGCCCGCGCTGCGGCGGCCCGGCGCAGCAGGAAACAGACACGATGGGCGGGTTTGCCTGCTCATCCTGGTATTTCTTGCGCTTCACCAGCCCGCACGAGACCGCTGCGCCTTTCGATCCCCAGGCGGTGCGCTACTGGATGCCGGTGGATCTGTATGTCGGCGGGGCGGAACACGCCGTCTTGCATCTGCTCTATGCCCGCTTCTGGACCAAGGTCATGGCGGACGCTGGGCTGGTGCCCTTCCGCGAGCCATTTGGCAAGCTGCTCAACCAGGGCCAGCTGCTGGGCGCGGATGGCGTGCGCATGTCCAAGTCACGCCGCAATGTCATCACGCCCGACAGCATGGTGGAGAGCTATGGCGCGGATGCCCTGCGGGTTTACGAAATGTTCATGGCGCCTTTCGATCAGGATATAGCCTGGAGTGCGGAGGGAATGAATGGCGCACGGCGCTTCTTGAACCGGCTGTGGGCTTTGTTTGGCGAGACTTATCTCCCCTCCAGCCAGGCTGATGGCGAGGACGCCAACCTGCTGCGCCTGACCCACAAGACCATCCGGCGGGTGAGCGAACGCATCGAAGGCTTCCGCTTCAACACCATGGTCTCGACCTTGATGGAGTTCGTCAACGCTCTGACCGAGCGGCAGCGCTCCGGCGCCTGGAAGAGCGCCAGCTATCACCAGGCCCTGGAGACCTTGCTGGTTCTGCTGGCGCCGCTCGCGCCGCACATTGCCGAGGAGCTGTGGCAGCTGACCGGGCATGCCAGCAGCGTCCACCAGCAAAACTGGCCTGCTTGGGATGCCTCCCTGGCCTCCGATCAAATGGTGCAGGTGCCGATCCAGGTGGATGGGAAGCTGCGCGATGTGGTGGAGATGGCGGTCGATGCCTCTGCGGACGAAGCCAGAGAGCTGGTTTTCAGCCGGCCAAAAATCCAGCCCTACCTGGCGGACAGGCAGGTGGCTCAGGTGTTTTATGTGCCGGGAAAAGTGTTCAACATTGTCACGAAGTAGAGGAATAAATGCCATTTAGATGTCCACAATGCAAGACGCCTGACTCATTAGAGATTATTGCCGCCATCGAACTGCCGCCAGATCGCCAGTCGGGTGAGATTGCCTTACAGGTCATAGCCTGCACAGTTTGTTCATTTCGCGGTTTGGCTGTGTATGAAGAAGCGCGCGACAGCGTGATCGAGTCCGAATCCTGGAGCCATATCGGCTACTGGGTCAGTCCCGATGCGGTCAATTCAACTCTGTCCGCCATCCAGTCCTGTCCCGATCCGCAGAACCCGCGCTGCGAATGCCCCGCTCACACCAGCCTGGGCCGCAAGGATGTGTGGGGTGTCTGGGCTGGCTTGCTGGAGATGGAGCGCGGCCACACCTTCTTGATGCGTTTGGCCGCCTGAGGAGAGAAGTCATGGAAACCACCCAACCACCAGTTGAAACACCCGAGCAGCCTGCTTTCGATTTTGAGGCGGTCTTCCAGGTGGATGATTATATGTATTTCTACAGCGACATGCTCACCCCGGAAGGCGCCGAGAAGCAGGTCAGCTTTCTGGTGCAGGAGCTGGAACTGAACACCCCGATGAAGATTCTCGATTTGGCCTGCGGGTTTGGCCGGCATGCCAACCGCCTGGCAGCCCTGGGTCACCGGGTCACCGGCATCGACCTTACAGAGGGCTTTCTGGAATTGGCCCGCCAGGACGCGGCTGTTCGCGGGGCAGCGGTGGATTACCGCCAGGGCGATATGCGTCAGCTCGATGATGTTGAAGCCTTCGACCGCGTCCTGCTGATTTTCACCGCCTTCGGCTATTTTGATGATGAGCAGAACCTGCTGGTGTTGAAAAATATCGCCCATGCGCTAAAGCCGGGTGGATTGCTCATCATTGATACGCAAAACCGGGATACTTACTTGAAAGGTTATATGCCCGATCGTGTCACTGAAAAAGAAGGCAACCTGATGATCGACCGCCACACTTTTGACAGCCTGACCGGGCGACTTTACAACCGGCGCATCGTCATCCGCAATGGCGTCCGCCGGGACAAGCCCTTCTCTGTCCGCCTGTACAATCCCTGCGAGATGCGGGATTTGCTGCATCTGGCGGGTCTTGAAATTTGGAAATCTTTCGGGGGATGGGACGGGCAGCCCATCTCCACCGAATCGAGAAGAATGATTATAATCGCACGGAAACCTGCGACAAGCGATATCGCACCCAAAGGAGCCTAGCATGACAGATCACAACATCTACAACCCGGCTGAAATTGAACCCAGATGGCAGAAAAAATGGCAGGCTGACCGGCTGTATCACGCCGATATCGACCCGGCCCAGCCCAAGCACTACGCCCTGACCATGCTGCCCTATCCCTCCGGAGACCTGCATATCGGTCATTGGTACGCCATGACCCCCTCGGATGCCCGCGCCCGCTTCATGCGCATGCGCGGCTACAATGTGCTTTTCCCGATGGGCTTCGACGCTTTTGGCCTGCCCGCCGAGAACGCCGCCATCAAGCGCGGCATCCACCCCAAGCAGTGGACGTACGCCAATATCGAGCGCATGCGCCAGCAGCTCAAGAGCATGGGCGCCATGTTCGATTGGCGCCGGGAGGCGGTTTCGGCTGACCCAAAATATTACCGCTGGTCGCAGTGGTTCTTCAGCCAGCTCTATAAACACGGGCTGGCTTACCGCAAGCTCTCGCCGGTGGACTGGTGCCCGAACTGCAACACCACCCTGGCGCGCGAGCAGGTCTGGGGGGATGACCGCCACTGCGAGCGCTGCGAGACGCCGGTGATCAAGAAGAACCTGGAGCAGTGGTTCTTCAAGACCACCAGCTATGCCGATGAACTGCTGGATTTTTCCCACCTGGATTGGCCCGAGCGCGTCCAGACTCTGCAGACCAACTGGATTGACCGCTCCGAAGGCGCCGCGGTGGTTTTCCACACCGAACAGGGCGATCCCCTGGAAGTCTTCACCACCCGCCCGGATACCCTGTGGGGGGCGACCTTTATGGTGCTCTCGCCTGAGCATCCCCTGGTGGGGAAAATCACCACCCCACAGCAGAAGCGGGCTGTGGACGCTTACACTGCCCAGGCTGCCCGCCAGAGCGACATCCAGCGCGAGGCTGCCGACAAGGAAAAGACCGGTGTGTTCACCGGCGGGTACGCCATCAACCCGGTCAACCAGCAGCGCATCCCGATCTGGATCGCCGATTACGTGCTGATGACTTACGGCACGGGGGCCATCATGGCGGTGCCGGCCCACGACGAGCGCGATTTCGAGTTCGCCCTGAAGTTCGGCCTGCCCATCCTGCCGGTGATCGACCGCCCGGACGGCTTGACCAGGTCTTACGCTGTGGCAGGCAGTATGAAAGATGGCTTCGCCGATGTGCTCAGCGCCGAGGGGATGGCTTATGAAGAGCATAAAGGCGGCTGGTATATCACCATCCCGCCGGAGAAAGTCGATCGCTATATCGAGCTGGCGAGATCGTTCTTGCGCCCTGGCGGCTGGAATGAGGTTGTCGGCACGCGCTGGGTCTTCATCTTCTCGGATGAAATGGCTGTATGGGATTCGCTGGAAAGCGAGCAGCACATTTTGAGGCGCGTCAAGGAGCTGCAGCCGAGTGTTCAGGCGGCGCGCACCTTGATGGAGATGCTGTGGGGCTGCCATTTTTACCGCGATGCGCTGTATCATTCTGGCTATGGGATGATGATTCATTCTAATGAGTTTTCTGGCACGCCGGGGGATACCGCCAAGCAGCAGGTCACCGCCTGGCTGGAAAGCCGCGGCGCCGGCAAGCTGGCGATCAACTACCGCCTGCGGGACTGGCTGATCAGCCGCCAGCGCTACTGGGGCGCGCCGATCCCGATTGTGTACTGCCCCGAGCATGGCGCGGTCGCTGTGCCGGACGAGCAGCTGCCGGTGCTGCTGCCCGATGATGTCGAGTGGCGCCCGACCGGCGAAAGCCCGCTCAAGCTGCATCCGACCTGGAAGTACACCACCTGCCCGCTGTGCGGCAAACCTGCTGAGCGCGAGACCGACACCATGGACACCTTCATGTGCTCCTCCTGGTATCACCTGCGCTACCTCAGCCCCGATTACGACCAGGGCCCGTTCGACCCGCGCGAGTACGATTATTGGATGCCAGTGGACACCTACACCGGCGGCATCGAACATGCCACCATGCATCTGATCTACACCCGCTTCTTCCATAAAGCCGGGCGGGATATGGGCATCATGAAAGGCCCGGAGCCGATGACCCAGCTGCGCAACCAGGGCATGGTGCTGGGCGAAGACTCGGAGAAGATGTCCAAGAGCCACGGCAATGTGATCTCGCCGGATGACCTGGTCAGATCATATGGCGCCGATACGGTGCGCGCTTACCTGATGTTCTTTGCCCGTTGGGATATGGGCGCGCCATGGAGCAGCAGCGGCATCGAAGGCACGGTGCGCTGGATCCGCCGCGTCTGGACGCTGTTCACCGAGCAGCCCCAGCGCGGCCATCCTGAACCTGATGTGCTGCGCGGCCTGCGCCGCAAGCTGCACCAGACCCTACGCCGCATCACCCACGACTTTGAGACCTTCGAGTTCAACACCATCGTCTCCAGCCTGATGGAGCTGATGAACGAGATGTACAAAGCCCGCGAGCTGGGCGCGGCTGGGACGCCGGAATGGCAGGAAGCGCTGGATATCTACCTGCGCATGATGGCGCCGGTCACCCCGCATGTCGCCGAAGAACTGTGGAAGCGGCTGGGCAAGCCTTATTCCATCCACACCCGGCCCTGGCCTGCCGTGGATGAGCAGGCTGCCGCCGAGGAGCAGATCACCCTGGTGGTGCAGGTGAACGGCAAGCTGCGCGACCGCATCCTGGTGCCGGCGGATATCTCCGAGCAGGAAGCCAAGACTGCCGCCCTGGCCAGCGAAGCGGTGCAGAAAGCGCTGGCCGGCCAGCCGCCCAAGAAAGTCATCCTGGTGCCAGGCAAGCTGGTCAGCATTGTGGTATAACTGTTGGTTCGAAGGTAGAAGTTGAATAAGACAGCTGTTGCTGACGCAGGTATAAAACCAATATCGGTGGCTGAACACCACCTGTTAGCTGTTTTTGCCCACCCGGATGACGAGGCTTTTCGTTGCGCCGGTACCTTGGCGCTCCTGGCGCAGCGGGGTGTGCATGTTCACGTTTTAACCTTCACGCCCGGCCAGGCAGGCTCATGTGGGCAGCCGCCGATCTGCGCTCGAGAAGAATTGGGCGCCGTGCGCACTGCCGAGCTGCAGTGTTCCTGTCAGGCGCTGGGATTAGAACCCCCGCAAGTGCTGGAATACACAGATGGAGGGCTGGCGGGAGTTGCCCAGGAAGATGGCGTCGCCCGGATAGCAGCGTGCATCCAGGCAATCCACCCGCAAGTACTGTTGACCTGGCTGCCCCACGGGCTATCTGGACACCCGGATCATGCTGCTGTGAGCCGGTGGACATTAGCTGCTTATCAGCAGGCGAAAGATGCTGGTCTAGAAGCTCTGGCGGCGGTCTACTATCTGGCCGTACCCGATTCTCTTGCCAGAGAGTTGGGGCTGAACCAACTGCACACCCTGCCCGACCAAGATGTCACTGTAACGGTGGATGTGCAGCCTGTTTGGGACCAGAAAATAGCCGCTATCGCCTGTCACCGCACCCAGGCCGGAGAATCACCTATCTTGCAGGCGTCGCTCGAACGCCAGAGGCGCTTTTTGGGATGGGAGCATTTTTATCGGGCGGCTGCCTGCCAGCCGGAAGATGTGCTTTTATGGATGGATGTTTCAAAATTGGAGTCGGCATCTGAATGAATACTGCAATCGAAGTCCACGAACTGACCAAATATTACGGCGATACGCTGGCAGTCGACCATATATCCTTTGAGGTGCACCAGGGGGAAATCTTTGGCTTTTTGGGGCCTAACGGCGCCGGGAAGACCACCACCCAGCGTATGCTGAGCACGCTGCTCGAGCCCACCAGCGGACAAATCTATATCAATGGGCATGATCTGGCTCGCGACGCTTACCCTGCCAAGCGTGTTATGGGACTGGTGCCGGAAGAGTCCTGTGTATATACTGAACTGACCGCCTGGGATAATCTCATGTTCACTGCCAGCCTCTACCTTGTCCCGCGCGGAGAACGCGCCGGACGCGCCCGGCAGCTGCTGGAGACTTTTGACCTGTGGGAGAAGCGAGATGTGAAGGCTGAGAATTTCTCCAAGGGCATGCGCCGTCGCTTGAGCATTGCTATGGCGATCATTCACAAACCAGCCTTGCTCTATCTGGATGAACCGACACCTGGGCTGGATGCCCAAAGTGCGCGCGCCATCCAAAGCCTGATCCGTCAACTGAATGCCGAAGGTACGACGGTCTTCCTGACCACCCACCAGATCGAAGAAGCCAATCAACTCTGCAGCCGGGTGGCAATCATTGACCATGGCCAGATTGCGGCGATTGACACTCCACAAAATCTGAAAGGCGCTTTTCAACGCGTGCAGTCTGTCGAGGTGGCGCTTCAGCCGGATGGCATATCTCATGGCGAAGCGCTGGCTGCTCTAGCGGGCGTGACTGCCTCCGGTAAAATGGGTGACAAGTGGCGCTTATACACGGAAGATCCAGCTTCGGTGTTGCCCCTGATTATTGCTTACGCAGCCGAACACGGGCTGCGCGTGGTTAGCTTGAACACCCTTGCTCCCAGCCTGGAGGATGTGTTTTTAGAGATCACTGGCGGGCATGTCGGCGTGCCCAGGCGCGCATCAACGGATAATAAACCCCCTCAGCGTGGAATGGGAGCGGCCTGATGAGTATACAACGCTTTAAAGACGAATTGGCGCAAGCCTGGACGGTGGCTATCAAAGATGTGCGGGTGTATTACCTGCGGCCTGGCATGATCATGTTCGGTTTCCTGATGCCGTTCTTCATGTTCTTTTCGTTTTCGGTGCGGCGGCAGCTGGATGCAGCGGATGGCCTGGCTCGCCTGCTGGCATTGACGGTCTTTTTCACTGCGGCTGCGGCTGGCCCCTTCATCATCCCAACCGAGCGGCGCATTCGAACCTATGACCGTCTGCTTGCCGCGCCGATGTCGCTGCTCACCTTGCTGCTGGGGAAGACGGCGGTGGGAGCGTTTTTTGCCCTTGCAGTCTCGCTGGTGGCGCTGCTTGCCGGCCTGCTGATCTTTGGGGTGTCCATTGCCCAGCCCGTATTGCTGGCAGCCGGCATTTTACTTGGCGCGCTGGCTTTCTCGGCCCTGGGATTGATCTTCGGCTCCATCCCCACCAATAATCCCGGTGATGTGCAAATGCCCAGCACGCTTTTACGTTGGGGGTTGATGTTCATCAGCGGGGTTTTTATTCCCCTCAGCGAAATGTCGCCTGCTGCGCAGGTTGTCGCCTATCTGTCGCCGCTGACCTATGCCCAGGATCTGATGAATCATGCCGTCCTGGGCAGTGGGTTGATCAATCTCTGGCTTGACATGGCGGTGCTGCTGCTGACCAGCATCCTGCTCCTGTGGCCTTCTATCTGGCTGCACCGGCGCGCTCGGGTATTAGGACGCTAGGGTGAGAAGGCGCCCCGGGCTTTTTTCAGGGTTTATGCTGGTTTGAATAAACCTTCATAGTTGGTGCCCAGCAAACCCGCCTCGTAAGATCGCCGGTCCACCGGGGCCAGGGCTGCGGCGCTCTCAGCGGACAGCAGCGGGATGGATTTCAGGCTGTACAGCCGGGTGGAGATTGCCTCCACGCCGGTTTCGCGATGCAGCCAGTCATAGCGATCAAAGCGGGATAAATCCATCGGGCGGGTGTAGCCGCGCAGGGTCTTCTGTCCCTGCACGTTGAAGAAATCCTCGAAGTAAGACATGCACAGCTCGCGCAGGCTGCGGTAGAGCGGCTCACGGTAGCGCAGCCCCGAGAAGTTGGACTTGGCTAATGCGCCCCACAGCCCGCTCTGCTGGAAAAGCGCCAGCACATGATCGTCATCCGTGCCGGGTTCGGGAACCAGATCCAGGATCAGCGCAGGGTAGCCGATCATGCGCAGGGCGGCGGCGGCAAACAGGCCGCCATCCAGGCAGTGCGCCTGGCGGTCGCGCACCACCCGCAGTGGAGAGCGATTCAGTTCCTCGCCCACGTACGGGATGCTGTCCAGCCAGTCCTGGATTTGCAGCGGGGTGGTCAGGCTGGAGAAAATGTCCAGCAGATCCGGTTCGAGAGGGTTCTTGAACGCGCCGGTCATGCTTGCTCACCTTCAAACTCTTGTTCGGCTTCCAGCAGGATGATGATCTCCGTGGTTCTGAGAGCTTTCGCATAGGTATTGTTCAGCGCAGCCAGAGCCGCGCTGTGAACCATCTCAGCAGGGATGATCTGGTCTTCAAAGGCCAGCTCTCGGGAGGCGCAGGCGTCGCTGGCGACCAGGCATTCGAAGCCCAGGTCATAAGCCGCCCGGGTGGTGGCTTCTACGCACATGTGGGTCATCATCCCGGCGATCACCAGCCGCGTGATCGCCTCTTTTTGCAGGTGTTCCAGCAGCGGTGTATCGCGGAAGCTGTTGGGGTAATGCTTTTGGATCACCACTTCCCCTTCCAGCGGTTTCACATTGGGATGAATTTCTACCCCCTCCGTGCCGGGCAGGAAGAACCGCGCTCCGGGGCGGATTGAGACATGCTGGATGTGCACCAGGGGTTTGCCTCCCAGCCGGAAGATATCCAGCAGGCGTTGTGCCTGCTGGCTGGCCTCCAGGCTGCCTTGCAGTTCGTTCTTCCCGCCAGGGAAATAATCATTTTGGATGTCGACCAGCAGCAGCGCAGTCTTGGTCATTGTGCCTCTCTTTCGAAGCGCCAGCAGGTGGCGTCTTAGCTGATTAAGTATACCCCACATCCGGTGGGTTGTTTTTTGGTTCATTGGGAGTTGCCGTGGTGAAGGGCGACATGTGGTGTTTTTTGCGGGCGTAGCCTGCAAAAAACACCACATATTCCCCCGCTTCACGGCAATTCCTAAAGAGCCGTTTTTGAAAGATGGTTCTTTCCTGTTCAGTTTATCTGGATGGTGGTTTAATACCACTACTTCTAAACAGAACGGATGCAGACCTATGCGGATTGATGATCTCAATTGGATGGATGTCGAGAACTACCTGCAGCAAGAAGACCGCTTGATGTTGGTGCTGGGTTCCTGCGAGCAGCATGGCTATTTGAGCCTGCTGTCGGATGTCAGGATTCCCCTGGCGCTGGCAGATGCTGCCAGCCAGCAGACTGGCGTGCTGGTGGCTCCACCGGTCAACTACGGCTGCTCGCCCTATTTCATGGCTTATCCTGGCACCTTCAGTTTGCGCGCGACCACCATGTTGGACCTGGTGGAAGACCTGGTGCGCTCGGCGCTGCACCACGGCTTCCGGCGCATCCTGGTGTTGAACGGGCATGGCGGCAATGACCTGGCGCGCGGCCGGATATATGAAATTGCCAATCAAACCCCTGACCTGCAGTTGGCCTGGTATGCCTGGTGGACCTCTCACAGTGTGCAGGAAGTCGCTCAGAAATTTGACTTAAAGCCAGCCCATGCCAACTGGCTGGAGGCCTTCCCCTTCACCCGTGTGGCTGACCTGCCGGAAGGCGAAAAGCCGCCGCCATATGTCCCAGGTCTGATGGGCGCCGAGCAGGCGCGCAAGTTATATGGCGACGGCTCTTTTGGCGGCTATTACGCAGCCGGGGTTCAGGTGTATGAAGAATTATTCCAGGCCTGTTTGCAGGATGTGCTGCAGCTGCTCCAGTTTGAGGCACAAGATTAACGCCCGTGGGCAGTCTTAACCAAAACTGTTTGACCAATCTGCCTGCATTCGGTAAAATGAACCTATATCCTTTCTAATACTTGGAGACCCGATCATGCCCGAGAAAAAAGTAGTTGTTTCGGATAAGGTTCCCACACCCGTTGGGCCTTATTCGATCGCCACAACCTTTGGCGACCTGATCTATACGGCCGGACAGTTAGGGATGGACCCGGCAACCAATGACCTGGTGCCGGGCGGCGTTGAGGCCGAGACCAGGCAGGCTCTGACCAATTTGAAGCATGTTCTGGCTGCGGCAGGATCCTCCCTGGATCTGGTGCTGAAGACCACCGTCTTCCTGCGCGATATGGCTGATTTCGCCCGCATGAATGCCGTCTACAGCGAATTTTTTACTCAAAATCCTCCCGCGCGTTCCGCCTTTCAGGTGGCGGCGCTGCCCAAGGGGGCGGCGGTTGAGATCGAGTTGGTGGCATGCCGGGCGAGCTGATCCTGCTGGTGGACGATGAACCCAACATCGTCCAGCTGGCGCGCATGTATCTGGAACGGGAAGGCTACCGCGTGGCTGCTGTGGGCGATGGCCAGGCGGCCCTGGAGGCCATCTCTCGCCAAAAACCAGCCCTGGTTGTTTTAGATATCATGCTGCCGGAGATGGATGGGTTGGAAGTGTGCCGGCGGCTGCGCGCCCAGGATAACCCGGTAGCCATCCTGATGCTCACCGCCCGCGATGAGGATGTGGATAAAATCCTGGGTTTGGAGCTGGGCGCAGATGATTATTTGACCAAGCCGTTTAACCCGCGCGAACTGGTGGCGCGTGTTAAAGCCATTCTGCGCCGGGGGGAGCGCTCCACCCAGCCAGCCGGGAGCGGCAGGGTGCATTTTGGCGACCTGGTCATCGACCCGGCCAGCCGGGAGGTCACGCTGCATGGTGAGCAGGTGCTTTTGCGCGCCCAGGAGTTTGATCTGCTGCTGACCCTGGCGGAGCATAAGGGGCTGGTGCTCACTCGAGAGCAGCTGCTCGAAAAGGCCTGGGGGTATGAATATTATGGGCAGTCGCGCACAGTGGATGTGCATATCGGGCATCTGCGCCGCAAGCTGGCGGGCAGCCAGGTGCGCATTGAAACCGTGACCGGTGTAGGATATAAACTGACTCTGTGATGTTTACCTCTCTGCGTTTCCGTCTATGGCTGACTTATGCGCTGGTGGTGGGTGTGGTGCTGAGCATTGCTGGCGCGGCGATTCTGGTCTATCTAATCAATAATCCCTCCGAAGACCGGCGAGAATTACAGCGGCTGCGTTTGATCTCCACCATCCTGGTGCAGCGCAGCCAGATTTTCGCCAACTCGCTGGGCAACAGTTCCACAGAACGACTTGAGCAGGCGGTCTCGCGGGCGGACGCTTTTGCCAGCGCGCGCGTGGTGATATTTGATTCAGAAGGTCTGCTGCTGGCCGATTCTCGTTCGGCCAGCGGCGCAGAGCTGCCGGAATGGTCCAGGCTCATCCAGCGCAAGCTGAATCCATCCCGCATATTCAGCGATAGCGATGGGCGGCAGTGGTTGTATGTTCTCACCCCCATGAAGGGAGGATATTATATGCTGGTGGCCTCGCAGAGGGCGAAAGCGCCGGTATTGACCATCCTGCGAGATGAGTTCATGGCTCCCTTTGTGCGCGGGGCGGTGATCGCCCTGGTGCTGTCGCTGCTGTTGGCTTTTTGGATTGCCCACTGGGTAACCGCGCCATTGAAACAGATGTCTGAGGCAGCTCATAGCGTTTCGGCAGGGGCATACCGCCGGCTGAAACTGACCGGCCCGGCAGAAGTCCGCGCGCTGGCGCATTCGTTGAATGAGATGGCGGAACGCGTGGAGGCGAGCAAGCGCTCGCAGCGCGATTTCATCGCTAATGTATCGCACGATTTAAAGACGCCTTTGACTTCGATCCAGGGTTTTGCCCAGGCGATCCTGGATGGCACTGCGCAGGATCCTCAAGCTTCCAGAGGGGCGGCTCAGGTCATCTTCGATGAGGCCGGGCGGATGTACCGCATGGTGCAGGATCTGCTCGAACTGGCACGGCTGGACTCGGGCGTGGCGAATCTTGAGCGTCTGCCGATTAACCTGGGGCATTTGCTGCGCGAGACGGTGGAAAAATTTACCCCGCAAGCCAGCCGCGCTCAGGTGAATCTGCGCCTGATTGAAGAAGAACCGCTCGCCCAACCGGGCGAAACCTTCCCCATCATGATCGGTGATTCCGACCGGCTGTCTCAGGTATTTTCAAACCTGGTGGATAACGCACTGAAATACACCCCGGCTGGCGGAGACGTAGCCTTGAGCGCCCAAACCCGGGAAGGCTGGGTTGAAATCCGTGTGATCGACAGCGGCCCTGGCATCCCGCAGGATGAATTGCCGCGCATCTTCGAACGCTTCTACCAGACGGATAAGGCTCGCGGCGGCAACCGCCGCGGGGTGGGTTTGGGGCTGGCAATTGCCCGCGAGATTGTCCAGGCTCACGGCGGCACGATTGCGGCCTTCAATCGCGCTGCTGCGGATACGCAAAGCCCTGACAATCCGGTCACAGGCAGCATTTTTCTGGTGCGCCTGCCAGTAATCAAGCCCGACGATGCCACCCTGGTGAGACGCAGATCATAATGTTGAAAGTGTCCGTGGTCATACCCTGTTTTAACGAAGATAAAACGATTCGACTCTTGCTGGAAGCGCTGTATCAACAGACATTTCCGCGCGACCAGCTGGAAGTGCTCATTGCAGATGGGATGTCGCAGGACCATACCCGCGACGAAATTGCGGCCTTTCAACAGCAGCGCCCAGATTTGATCATCAGAATAGTGGATAACCCGCCGCGTACCATTCCCTCCGCACTCAACCGGGCGATCGCCGCGGCGCAGGGAGAGTATATCGTTCGTTTGGATGCTCACTCGATCCCACAGGCGAATTATCTCAGCCTGTGTGTGCAGGGGTTGGAAGCTGGCGCTGGAGATAACGTCGGCGGTGTGTGGGACATCCAGCCTGGAGGGGCAGGCTGGCAGGCGCGGGCAATTGCCCTGGCAGCCGCTCATCCGATCGGCGTAGGGGATGCGCGCTATCGCTATGGACAGGAAGCGCAGAAGGTGGACACGGTGCCTTTTGGCGCGTTTCGCCGTTCGCTGATTGAGAGAATTGGCCCATTCGATGAGAGCCTGTTGACCAATGAGGATTATGAGTTCAACGCCCGCCTGCGGCAGGCTGGCGGTGTGGTGTGGATGAACCCGGACATCCGCTCGACCTATTTCGCTCGTAGCACGTATCAGGAACTGGCGCGCCAATATTGGCGCTACGGCTATTGGAAGGTGCGCATGCTGCGGCGCTACCCCGGCACGCTGCGCTGGCGCCAGGCTCTGCCGCCCGCGTTCGTGGCCAGCCTGCTGATGGTGTTGTTTCTGTCCATCTGGATTCCCATCCTTCGCTGGGTATTCGTGTTAGAATTAGCTTCCTACGCCCTGGTTCTTCTAGGTGTTGGCATACAAACTGCTGTAAAAAAGAAGGATATGGCGCTACTATTCAGCGTTCCCGCTGCGATTGCTGTGATGCATCTGGCCTGGGGGAGCGCTTTTCTGTGGAGTATGATAACCCGATGACAACCTCCAAACCGGTTCTGCGATTGCGCCTGTGGCAGCTGCGCATTGGCGAGCGGCGCACCCTGCTCCTGGTTGGTGACTTTTTCATGGCCACGCTCTCATTATTCATTTCGCTTTATTATTGGGGTGTCAGCGAAAAGTTTATGGGATTTACGTCCGAATTCTTGCAGAAGCGTGTCCCGGCGTGGTTTTATATCATCCCGCTGGTCTGGCTGCTGCTCATGGTTGAGCTGTATGATGTCCACCGGGCAAGCGATTGGCGCAAGACGATCCAGGGCATCGCCCTGGCGGCCTTGATGGGCTTGATATTGTACCTGTTTTTGTATTTCTACTACTCTGCGCCGCCCAAATCTCTGCTGCCCCGGCGCGGCGTCGCCAGCTACCTGATCCTGGTCTCCTTGTTAACCCTGGCCTGGCGGTTACTATACATTCGAATATTCAACGCCCCCCAATTTATGCGCCAGGTTTTACTGGTCGGCGGAGGACAGTCGGGACAGTTCTTCTTGCAGGCGATCAATGGGCTGAAGGTCAAACCTTTTGCCGTGGCAGGGATTATAGACGATGACCCCCGCAAGATTGGCTCTCTGATTGAAGGGGTGCAGGTGATCGGCACCAGCGATCAGCTCAAGAAAATTATCGAAGAAAACGATATCTCCGATTTGATCGTTGCCATCACCGGTGAGCTGCAGGGAGGCATGTTCCAGGCTTTGCTGGATGCGCAAGAGGCCGGCACTGAAATCACGCGTATGCCGGTATCTTATGAGGAATTGTTCAACCGGGTGCCGATTTTGTCCTTGGAAGCAGATTGGATTTTGAATACATTTGTGGATCGGGCGCGCGTCTCGGGTTTCTATGAGATGCTGAAACGTCTGCTGGATATCCTGGGAGCGCTGGTGGGGATTTCGATCATGCTGCTGGTGCTGCCCTTTGTGAGTCTGATCACGCTCATTGATGATGGCTGGCCGGTTTTTTACTTTCAAATGCGTTCGGGCTGCGGGGGCCAGCCTTATCGCATGATCAAATTCCGCACCATGAGCCGGGATGCCGAAGCGGATGGGCAGCCCCGCTGGGCTTCGGAAGGCGATCAGCGCGCCACGCGCTGGGGCCGTTTCTTGCGCAAGACCCATATCGATGAGCTGCCCCAATTTTTCAATGTGCTGCGCGGCGATATGAGCCTGGTGGGGCCGCGCGCCGAGCGACCAGAGCTGGTGGAGATGTTCCAACAGCATATCCCGTTTTACCGCTCGCGTTTGCTGGTCAAGCCAGGCATCACAGGTTGGGCGCAGGTCAACTTTGGCTATGCCTCCACAATAGAAGAAACAGTCACCAAGTTGGAATACGATTTATATTACATTACCCATCGCAATATCTGGATGGATCTGCTGATTCTGCTCAAAACCCCGGCGATGATTCTGGGATTTCGGGGCCGTTAGGGGTGAAAGCACGATTTGCGGTCCCTAACCGTTGGGTGTTCTTAGGGGATCTGCTGCTGATTCTGATCGCCGGGCTGGGCAGTTTTGCGCTGCGCACAGACCTCGGCCCGCTGTTCATTTACTATCTCCCCCAGGCTTACTGGCTCTTAGGGGTTGCCCTGGTGATCAAGCCGCTGGTTTACTATGCCTTCGGCTTGTACCGCCGTCTGTGGGTCTACGCCAGCATCCAGGAACTCAAGCTGATCATTGTGGCGGTGACCACCTCATCCGTCCTGGTATCACTGATCATTGTGGTCTTGCGAGCCGCCCAGGTCCTGCCCTATTACCCCAGGAGCACTCTTCCTATCGATTGGCTGCTTTCCCTCGTCCTGGTTGGGGGACTGCGGTTCTCCTTGCGCATCGTGTCGGAAGCCCTCTCGGGCGCATCTGAAAACCGCGCTATAGCCCGCCGGGTGGCGATCGTCGGAGCAGGCGATGCTGGCGCTTTGGTGGTGCGGGAGATGCAAAAAAATGCCCAGCTGCGCCTGTCGCCAGTCTGTTTTCTGGATGATGACCCAAGCAAACAAAAACAGCAGATCCACGGTGTGCCCGTTGTCGGACCGATCAGCGATCTGGCTCGCGTGGCTGCGCTGCGCCGCATCCACGAAGTGATTATTGCCATTCCCAGCGCCCCAGGGCGGGTCATCCGCCAGGTCACGGATGTGTGCCGGCAGCGGGGTATTCCATTCCGCACCATGCCAAGCATTTATGAATTGATTGGCGGCATCGTCAATGTGAACCGCCTGCGGGAGGTGGAAATTACCGACCTGCTGCGGCGTGAACCGGCGCGTATCGACGATCGCATAGTCGGAGCGACCTTGAGCGGGAAACGCGTCCTGGTCACGGGCGCGGGCGGCTCCATTGGGCGTGAGCTGTGCCGCCAGGTGGCGCGTTGGGGGCCATCGGAACTGATTTTATTGGGTCATGGTGAGAACAGCATCTTTGAAACCCTGCTCGAGATCGAAGATAATTTTTCTTCGCTGCCGATCCACCCGGTGATTGCAGATGTTCGGGATATGGATCGCCTGAACGTTATCTTTGAGGATCACCATCCCCAGGTCGTCATCCATACCGCCGCGCATAAGCACGTCCCCTTGATGGAAGTGAATATTGACGAAGCCATCACGAACAATGTCCTGGGTACGCGCAATATCGTCGAGGTTTGCCTGAACTATTCGGTTGAACGCATGGTGCTCATCTCGACAGATAAGTCAATCCGCCCTTCCAGCATTTACGGAGCCACCAAGCGGCTGGCAGAAATGCTTGTACTGGATGCAGCCCACCGCTCTGGGGAGCATTATTCGGTGGTACGTTTTGGCAATGTGCTCGGCAGCCGCGGCAGCGTGGTGCCTCTGTTCAAACGGCAGATCGATCGCGGCGGCCCGGTGACAATCACGCACCCGGATATGAAGCGTTATTTTATGACCATCCCAGAAGCGGTGCATCTCGTCTTGCAGGCTTCCGCCATGGGCCAGGGAGGCGAGGTCTTCGTCCTGAACATGGGCGAGCAGGTGCGGATTCTAGATCTGGCTGAAGATCTGATCCGCCTGTCAGGCCTGGAACCCGGCAAGGATATCGAAATTGTCTTCACTGGCATCCGGCAGGGAGAAAAGTTGAGTGAAGAACTTTGGGATAAGTGGGCGCATTACGAGCCGACCTCCCATCCCGATATCGTCCTGCTGGCAGATGAGGATTTGCTCACTGGTCAGGCTTTAGAGCACACAACCGAAGAATTGATCCATCTCGCCCGCGAGGGCGATCTGTCCTCGATCGTTCAGCTGCTCGAAGAAAGCATTCCTGGGGCCGCCATGCACAGCATGCCTGCTCAAGATCTCACGTCCATCGTGTAACATGCCGCTCCGTGAGGATAAATAGATCTTTTTCTGCGCCTGGCAGCCGAGGTTGAACGCCAGCCGCATGGAGACATATGCCTGAATTGAACGCGTCCGAATGGGACGTTTTTCTGCACAGCTATCCAGAAGCGCATCTTTTACAAACTGCGGCCTGGGGGGAGCTGAAAGCAGCCTTCGGTTGGGATGTTCTGCGCCTGGCGGTTGAGGCTCCTGAAGTCAGGCAGCGGCTGGGGGCGCAGGTGTTGTTTCGCCGCTTACCCCTTGGCTTCAGCCTGGCTTATATCCCCAAGGGACCGGTGGGAGGCGACTTCGATCATCTGGAGGGGGAGGGCTGGCGCAGGCTGTGGGCCGAACTGGATAAACTGTGCCGCCAGCGCAGGGCGGTGTTCCTAAAAGTGGAGCCGGACCTCTGGGAGATGGCTCAAGAAGGGCAATCCGAGGGAGAACATCTGACCAGGATTCTGCCGTTTGGCTTGCTGCGGGGGCAGCACGGCATCCAACCAGCGCGGACGGTGGTGGTGGATTTACAGGGGGATGAAGAGCAGGTGCTGTCGCGCATGAAGCAGAAAACCCGCTATAACATCCGCCTGGCATTGAAAAAGGGGGTGGTGGTTTCTCCGAGCGACGATATCGATACTTTTTTCCGGCTGATGCGGCTGACTGGCGAACGGGATGCTTTTGGCTTTCACAGCCTTGCATACTATCGCAAAGCCTATGAGCTTTTCCATCCCACCGGAGGCTGTGAGCTCCTGGTAGCGGCCTATGAAGGCGAGCCTCTGGCGGCGCTGATGGTTTTCCGGCGTGGTTCCCGCGCCTGGTATTTTTATGGCGCCTCGGCCAACGAACACCGCGACCGCATGCCCACCTACCTTTTACAGTGGGAGGCCATGCGCTGGGCGCGGCAAAGCGGCTGTCTCTCCTATGATCTATGGGGTGTCCCAGATTTCGATGAGGCTACTCTGGAGAGCAATTTCACCCGCCTTTCCGCCGGTTTGTGGGGGGTATATCGTTTCAAACGCGGTTTTGGCGGGCAGCTGCTGCGATCCGCAGGCCCCTGGGATCGGGTATATCAACCATTTTTGTACAATCTCTACTGTAAGTGGGCTGCAAGACGGGGACGGGAGCTTTAGGATGAGCAAGTTTGACGCCCAATCCTGGAATTCCAACATTGCTGCGCTGCCTGGAGCGCACGTGCTGCAAACCTGGGAGTGGGCGCAGACCAAGACATATCTTGGCTGGCAGCCGCTGCCGCGCATCTGGTATGATGATTCCGGCAAGCCATCTGCGGCTGCCATGATCTTGCAGCGTTCAATACCGCTGCGGGGTTTCGCTGCTCGCCTGCGGGTCATGTATATCCCCAAGGGGCCGCTGTGCGATTGGGAGAATCTGGAGCTGCGCCGCCGCGTGCTGAAAGATGTATCTGCCCTGGCTCGCCGGCAAGGGGCGATTTTTGTCAAGATCGATCCGGATGTGCAGCTGGGCACAGGCATCCCAGGGCAGGAGGGCGCTCAGGAAAACCCCGCCGGACACAGCCTGGCGGCAGATCTGCAGGCTGGCGGCTGGCGTTTCTCGGATGAGCAGGTGCAGTTCCGCAACACCGTGCTGATCGACCTGCGCCCGGAACCGGACGAACTCTTAGCCAGGATGAAGCAGAAAGCGCGCTACAACATCCGCCTGGCTGAGCGCAAAGGGGTCAGGGTGCGTTCTGCGCAGCTTTCCGAACTGGAGGCGCTGTATCAGATGTATGCTGAAACCGCGGTGCGCGACGATTTTGTAATCCGCGATCAGGCTTATTATCTGAGAGTGTGGTCTGCCTTTATCCAGGCTGGCATGGCGGAGGCCCTGATCGCGGAGGTGCAGGGGCAGGCCGTGGCGGGGCTGTTCGTCTTTCGCTTCGCCAGAAAAGCCTGGTACCTCTATGGCATGTCCCGAGAGACTCATCGGGAGAAAATGCCCAATTATCTCTTGCAGTGGCAGGCCATCCAGCGCGCCAGGGCGGCTGGATGTGAGGTCTATGATCTTTGGGGCGCGCCGGATGTGTTCGATGAAAGCGACCCGCTGTGGGGCGTATTCCGGTTCAAAGAGGGTCTGGGCGGGCAGGTGGCGCGCCATCTGGGCGCCTGGGATCTGCCGGTGCAGCCGCTGTTTTACCGCCTGTACACGCGCACGCTGCCGCGCTTGCTGGATTTCATGCGCAGGCGAGGAAAACAGCGCACCCGACAGGAAGTAAGTTGAATTCGCTGCCACGCAATTAATACACTGTGTGGCAGTTTGACAGCCATCGAAAAGGAGTGAATTGTGAAAACTATCCCCCGTCTTCGTTTTGCCCTATTGCCGACTCAGGTTGAGGCGCTGCCCCGTCTTTCAGCCGCGCTGGGTGGGCCGCGCCTGTTTGTCAAGCGCGATGACCAGACCGGATTGGCGATGGGCGGCAACAAAACCCGCAAGTTGGAGTTTCTTCTGGCCGAGGCGCAGGCTAACGGCGCCAGGACCTTGATCACAGCCGGGGCCATCCAGTCCAATCACTGCCGCCAGACCGCCGCGGCTGCCGCCCGTTATGGTTTTGAGTGCATCCTGTTATTGACCGCGCCCCAGGACAAGCCAGCCCAGGCCCCCGAGGTTTCGACGGGCAATCTTTTATTGGATCAGCTCCTTGGGGCTGAGATCGTCTGGGCTGAGCGGCAGAACCGCGAGCAGGCGCTTAAAGATACCTTTCAGCAGGCCTGGGAGGCGGGCAGGCGGCCTTACCTGATCCCCTATGGCGGGTCCAATCCAACTGGAGCGGCTGCGTATGCCTATGCCATGCAGGAGTTTATTGAACAGCAGGTTCCCATTGACTGGATCGTCTTTCCATCTTCTTCTGGAGGAACGCAGGCTGGGCTGGCGCTGGGCAAGCGCCTGTTCAGCTATCCGGGTCAGGTGTTGGGAATCAGCGTGGACGAAGAGGCGAGTGTGCTGCAGGAGCGTGTGGCGAATCTGGCTTCAAAAACGGCTGATCTGCTGGGCGAGCGGATGGAGTTCGCGCCGGCGGATATCCTGGTGAATGCGGATTACCTGGGCGGCGGTTATGGCGTTATGGGAGAAAAAGAAAAGGAAGCGATTTATTTATTTGCCAGTCAGGAGGGTCTGCTCTTGGATCCGGTCTACACCGGGCGGGCGGCCGCGGGTTTGATTGACCTGATTCGCAATGGATTCTTTGAGCCTGATCAGGCGGTGCTTTTCTGGCACACTGGAGGCGCGCCGGCATTATTCGCCGATCGCTACCAGGAGTTAGTCTGAGGCAGCCTGGAATTCCTTTTTGAGGCCGATGATCTCATAGACCGGGATTGGTTCGCGCTTGCCTTTCGCCTGAATAGGCTCAACCGGGCGCACCTCGATTTTATCGGCCACGAAGCCAAAGGCAGCTTCACTGATCAGGATCTGGTTTCCTAAGGAGTTTTCCTGGATGCGCTTGGCGGTATTGACGCTATCCCCGATGGCGGTATAGTCCAGGCGCTTTTCGGTGCCGATCAGGCCCAATACAGCTTCGCCGAAGTGAATGCCGGCGCCAAACGAGAGGTGATATTCGGTGGGCAGCCTGTGCTGCAAACGTTGCACTGCCGCCCGCAGGCCCAGGGCTGCCCGGACGGCGCGCAGGGTGTGGTCTGGTTGCGGAATCGGGGCATTGAACCAGGCCATCACCGCATCCCCCAGGAATTTATCGACCGTCCCTTCCTGCGCCAGAACAGCCTCAGCTGCGGCGGCCAGATATTGGCTGAGAATGGAAACCAATTCTTCTGGATTGACAGTCTCGCTGAAGCTGGTGTAGCCGCGGATATCGGCAAAAAGGACCGTAATCGCGGTGCGTTTACCGCCCAGCTGCAGTTTGTCTGGATCGAGCTGGCTGATGACTGCCGGGGAAACCATGCGTTCGAACAGGCGGCGTTGGGCTTCCAGACGCTTTTTATCGGTCAGATCATCCACCACGATGGCTACCCCCTGGGTGGTCTCGCTGGCATCTTTCAGGGGGGAAAGATTCAGGCTCAGTGAAACCTGCCCACGCGAAGACAGAGACAAATTATATTCCTTGCCCACCACATGCCGGTCGGTTTGCTGCACCGTTTCGATCTCTCTAAAGATATCTTCGGTAATTTTGGAGCCGATGGCGGGGATCAGGATATCCTCCAGGGTGTGTCCGACCAGGTCCTGATTGGTCTGTCCCAGGATGGCATGCGCAGCCCGGTTGCAGAGCGAGATCTTATGCTCGATATCTGTGGTGATCACGCCGCTGACGATGGAGGCAAATACATTGTCCATCAGGTTCTTGAGTTCAGTCACTTCGGCCAATGTGCGCCGCACCGATTGAAACAGGCGCGCATTTTCCAGGGCGACTGCCGCATGGTTGGCAAAGGTGACCAGCAGCTCCTTCTCGGCCTCCGTGAAGATCCCGGCATGAATACGGTTATCGGCATAAATCACGCCGGTCAGTTCGCCTTTTACCTGCAAGGGAACGCATAAAATCGAGCGCAGATTATAGATGATGATGCTTTCCTGGCCGCCAAAACGCGGGTCTTCCTGGGCGTTGGTGGTCAGGATCGGCTGTCCATCGCTCACCACCCGGTTGATCACCGTGCGGCTGACGGTCAGTTCTGAGGAGTCGATCGACTCTTGCTCCCAGTTGCGGGCGATATAGGTGATAAACTCACCCTTTTCATTGCGCAGCATCAGGAAACCGCGCTCGGCCTTGGTCAGCCGGATGATCGTGTCCATAACGATGCGCAACACATCGTCCAGTTCCAGGGATGAATTAATCGCCTGAATGACATCCGTCAAGGCGATCAGGTTATCGGTGCGCGTGATGGGGGGCATGTGGAATAGCTACCTCATTGCCGGGGTTGGTCTTCGTCCCGTTTAGGACGCTGCAGCCGGGCAAGCAGGCGCTCCATCCAGGCTTTTATGGAAAGGCGCCTGATTTCGTGGGAGGCCAGCTGTGCGGCTGTCAGGTTGGCGGGGCGTCGACCAAACACCTCGATCTGGTATTCACTGACTAGATTTTGCGCTGGGCTGTATGCGGGAGGCAGCACCTGCCCAAGGTTGCTGGCTCTTTCTGCCGGGGTATCTGTTTCAGCCGGTTTCTGCCCCAGGCGACTAAGCGCGTGGTTGATTTCCAGGTAAGCTTTCACCAGAGCAGGCAGTTCAGCTCGACGCGCCCAAAGCTTCAATCTTTGCGGAGGCTGAAAGCCCATGCGCAGCAAGATGCGTTCCAAAACAACTGGAACAGGCTTCCAGTTCACCCGCGGCAGGTAGCGCCAGGCCAAGAAAAGCAGACCACTCCCGATTGCCACAGCAATAATCCAGTATACCACGACCATCGGATTTTTTTGCTCCTGTGCTGGGAGGTTCATCCTTTCGCGCTCGCGCAGCAGCTCCTGTCGTGTCTCGTCATCAATCAGGTCCTGGATATCGCTGCTGGGGCGGTCGGGGTCATCCGAGGGATTTGTCTCGCCAGAAAGCCGGACGATATTGGGTTGAGAGACAGTCGGTTCGAATTCTACCCAACCATAACCCGGAAAATAGACTTCAGGCCAGGCATGGGCATCGCGCTGTCTCACTGCGTATGAACCCGACTCTGTTTTCTCTCCCTCAGCGTAGCCCACCGCCCACCGGGCTGGAATGCCCACTGCGCGCAGTAAAACCACCTCAGCCGTGGCGTAATAGTTGCAAAATCCCTGGCGATAGTCGAACAGAAACCAGTCGATGACCTCCTGATTGGAGGGCGGGTTTCGGTCGAGTGTGGTGATATAGGTAATGTTCTTACGCAGATACTCGGTGATAGCGACCGTCTTTTCGTAGGGGTTCTCTAACCCGGCGGTAATTTGCTCCGCCAGCTGATAAGTGCGCGCAGTGATCGTTCCGGGCAGTTTGAGATAGCGCGCCGTGATCCAGTCGGGATATTCGATCCCGGCAGATTTTAGCTGTAAAACTGTGGCGTTGCTGATCGACGCCTGGGCTCGATAGATTTCCCCAGGGTCCAAAGACGGTCTGGCGTGGATGCTGGATAAATCAATCGTGCCATCCGAGTTGGTGATGTATTCTACATTGGCAGGGCGGCTGACCCACAGAGGTTGCGCGGGTGAAAAAAGGGTAGCAAGATGAGTGTACCCAATGATATCGAAAGAGCCCGACCAGCGCCCCGCATCTTGTGGGACGGCCAGATCATCTTCCTGCGGGTTGAAAGGATAGGAACGGGTGATGGTGCTCAGCCACTGTCCCTCATTGTAAACATCGTAGGTGCGAGCGCGCCAGTACAGGCGGACATTAGAAGGCAGGTTCGCCGGTACATTTACAGTAAACGCCATGGCGTCGGTCAGGGGATTGCCGCGCCCCAGGATGGCATTTGCGCCGTAATATTCGCTCACGATGCCCACGGAAGGGTTGAGAGAAGCGAAAGCATTTTCGAAGCGGTCGCGCATTTCGTTCCAGGCGCGGCGGACAGGCTGCCAGGCGCGCGCCACAGCTGGCATGGAATTTGCCAGCGCCGGGACAGACCAGGATAGAAGCACAATCAAGGTGGTGGCAATGATGGTGACCCGAATGAAATCCAGCCCCAGATGCGGCGGCAGAGCGGTCTTGCTTTTTTGCCAGCTGTTCTGCCGGTGGAGATATTCCATGCGCGCTACCAGGATGAGCATGAAGAAAAGGTAGATCGCCAGGTACCAGACGCGCCGGCTGACGTAGGGATCAAAGAGGTGGATCACGAACATGGCTATACCGGCTGGCAACGCGGCCCCCCAGGCGCTGCCGTGACGAACCAGGGTATAACCAGCCTGAACGCCCAACACCCAAAACAGGATGGACATCAATACCAGGAACAGCAAGGAGTCTACCACTGTATCCCTGGCAAGTAATTGGCTGATAATCACCCCCAGGCGGTTAATTAGCGCCATCATGCGTTCTAGCCAGGGCAGGTTCTCGCGAATGGTTATGCCCAACTGCCAGGGCACGGCGGCTGCTCCATATGCCGTGGCGAGCGCGAATGCAATCCGCGCCGAGAAACGGCTCTTCCCCAGGGCCAGCCCGGCAATGAAGCCAAAGGTGACCAATGTCTGTACGATGCCCAGGTTGGTGGTCCAGTTGGTAGATACCAGCCGGGAAGCAGAAGTGAGCAGCGCGGTGACTAAGATCAGCGCGGCAGGAAAATCCCACCAGCGAGTTATCAGGGCAGTTGGTTTATTCATTGGTCCACAAATCCATACCCGATCTGGTCGGTTCTAAACATCTACGCGTCATAATCAAATACACTGCTTAACCACTTCAGGTTCAGTTTACCCTAAAAAGCGCAGGCTGTATAGAAATGGGGGCCCTTTTGATCCCTCAAAAGGGTGATTAAATCAGGCGGTTATCAGTGATATTAATAACTCTTAATGACATAGCACTCTATGGTAAAATGAATCTGCCCATCCCCGATATTGTGGGGTAAAATTGCGCGCTATGTAGAACATCATCAATTCTTTCTCGTTGAAGGAGTCGTTATGCTTGGAAGAGAGTGGCTTTTCATCGGTGTGTTTCTCTTGCTGGCGCCCATTTTTCCAATTGCTGCACTCTTGATCCCCAGGATCATTGCCCCAAATAAACCAAATGTAATCAAATCTCAAACGTATGAATGCGGTATCGAAACGGTTGGGGACACCTGGATCCAATTCAAGGTACAGTATTATATCTTCGCCCTGGTCTTCCTCATCTTTGATGTGGAGACAGTCTTTTTATTTCCCTGGGCGGTAGCTTTTGATCAATTGCCCTTATTTGCGGTTTTTGAGGGTGTCCTGTTCATCATGATCCTGGTAGCCGGTTTGCTGTTTGCCTGGCGCAAGGGATTTTTAGAGTGGTCATAATCTGATCAAATAGAGTAAAAGGCTGATGGAGAATCCCTCAGCCTTTTATGTGTTCTGCTGCTTATGACAAAAAACATGCCTGAGTTATGTACAACCTGGTTTACCTCACCACAGGAGAGTCATTATGTTTGATCCCTTCAATGCGATAGCCAACTGGCTGGAAAACCTGTTGCTCGGCTGGGGATTATCATCTGGGCTGGTAGTTTTCATCATGTCTTTGATCGGTGTGGTGGTGGCCTGCACAGCGGTGCTGGTGCTGGATGTGTTCCTGGTCTGGGTGGAAAGAAAAGTGGTCGCCCGCTTTCAAGACCGCCTCGGGCCCAACCGGCTTGGACCCTTTGGGCTGATCCAGCCGCTTGCGGATGTGATCAAGCTGCTGATCAAGGAGGATATCACTCCCGCGGGAGCGGATAAGCTGCTGTTTAACCTCGCCCCGATCCTGGTTCTGGCGGCAGTGCTGCTGCTCTGGGCGGTGATCCCCTTTGCGCCAACCATCCTGGGAGCCGACCTCAATGTGGGCGTGCTGTATATTATTGCTGTCGGCGCGATTGGCACCCTGGGCATCCTGATCGCGGGTTGGGCCTCCAACAATAAGTACGCCTTGCTGGGTGCCTTCCGCACCGTCGCCCAGGTGATCTCCTACGAAGTGCCGATGGTCATTGCGCTGCTAGTGCCGGTGCTCTTGGCTCGCTCGATGAGCATCCAGCAGATTGTGATCAAGCAGGAGATCTGGTATATCGTCGCCGCTCCGCTGGCGGCCCTGATTTTCCTGATCTCTTCGATTGCAGAACTGGGCCGCTCGCCTTTCGACCTGCCGGAGGCCGAGTCGGAAATTGTGGCTGGCTTCCACATTGAATACACCGGGATGAAATTCGGCCTGTTCTACGCCGGCGAACTGCTGCACGCTCTGACGGTTTCCGCCTTGTTTGCCTGCCTGTTCCTGGGGGGCTGGCGCGGGCCGTGGCTCGATCAGGCGCCCATCCTGGGCGTCGTCTACCTGTTTGCTCGGGCCTTCTTCTTATACTGGGTGATCATGTGGGTCAAATATTCCATGCCGCGCATCCGCATCGATCATATGCTCAATTTCAACTGGAAGTTCCTCACCCCGCTCTCGCTGGCTGTGCTGCTGGTGACCGCGGTGGTGGATAAGCTGCTGACTGGCTCTCCCCAGTGGATCTATACCCTGGGTTTGTTTATCGCCAATGTGCTGGTGGGCTGGGTGACCTTGGCAATTGTGCGTAAGTATGTCCACATCGAGCGCGCTCGGGTCAGCGAATCACGCCCGCTGGCGCGCCCGGACCTTTCGCCCGCCCCTGGGAGTCAACCTCCTGTAATCTCTACCACTCCTTGATTTGGAGATGTGCTTATGATTCTACAGATTATTTTTTTGGTTGTGGCTGCTGCGACGCTGTTTACCGCTTTCATGGTGGTGATCTCGCGCAACCTGGTGCATTCTGCGCTCTGGTTGATTGCTGCCTTGTTCGGCGTGGCAGTTATCTATGGTCTGCTGGAAGCGGGCTTTCTGGCAGTTGTCCAGGTGGTGATTTACATTGGGGCGATCGCCATCCTGATCATTTTTGCCATCATGCTGACGCGCAAGTTAGCCCAGGACCCTGGCCCGCGCTTCAACGCCAATTGGAGCTGGGGGGCGGCCCTGGCGGTGATCCTGTTTGCTGCCTTGATCTGGATGTTCAAGGAATGGCCCGGGATCCAGGCGACCTCGGTTCCGCTCAACAATCCTTCGGAGACTTTACGCAGCCTCGGTCTGGCCCTGGTGTCGCCGGATGCTTATGTCTTGCCCTTCGAGCTGGCCTCGGTACTGCTGCTGGCGGCGCTGATCGGCTCGATCCTGATCGCCTGGGAGAGGAAGAAGGAGGTCTCATGATCCCGCTGTCCTGGTATCTGGTTTTCGCGGCTGGACTGTTCAGCATCGGGCTTTTTGGCGTACTGGCGCGCAAGAATGCTGTCGCCATCCTGATGGGCATCGAGCTGATGTTGAACGCCATCAATGTCAACCTGGTGGCATTCTGGCGCTACCGCACCCCTGAAGAGATCACCGGTCAGGTATTTGCTGTGATGGTGTTCGCTGTGGCAGCCGCCGAGGTGGCCGTTGGCCTGGCGCTGTTTATCTCAATCTATCGCCGGCGCAGCACGGTGGCCGCCGACGAAATTGACCTGATGAAATGGTAGAGCGAGGAATCTATGACGACTGAGACATTGATCATCTGGCTAATTCCTCTCCCGCCGCTGCTGGCCTTTTTCACGATTGTGCTGCTGACCAACCGCCACCGGGCTTTGAGCCATACTCTGGCTGTTGGTGCGGCTTTCCTGTCCTGGCTGGGCAGCATGTACATTTTCTTCCGGGCCCTGCAAGCTGAACACCTGGGTGAAGATCCATTTATCCATTCGATCCGCTGGCTGCCCACCGGCGATACCTGGCTCGAGATCGGGGTGCAGATCGATCCGTTTGGCGCGGTCTCCCTGTTCTTCGTCGCCTGGACCATTTTTATGATCTTCATCTACAGCGTGGGCTACAGCAACTATGGACAGCCCAAGGGAGATCATGACCGGCCTGGCCTGCCGCCGCATGGCGCCACCGTGCGCGATGCCCACGGGCATACCCACCAGGTGCCCTCGGTCGAGCCGATGTACTCGCGCTTCTTCGCTTTCATCGGCCTGTTCGCCTTTGGTATGTACACCCTGGTGGTCTCCAACAACCTGCTAACCCTGTTTGTCGGCTGGGAAATTATGGGTCTGTGCTCTTATCTGCTGATCGGTTTCTGGTACGGCAAGCCCTCCGTGCGGGCGGCGATGATTAAGGCCTTCATCACCACTCGGGTGGGGGATGTGTTTATGCTGCTGGGGATTGCTTACCTGTACTCAGCTACAGGCACTTTGAATTATCGAGAGATTTTCTACAACCAGGAAATGCTGCACAGGCTGGCGGAGGCCAGCTCGCCCATTCTGGGCCTCTCGGCGGCCGGGCTGATCGGCATCCTGCTCTTCATCGGCACAATTGGCAAATCCGCCCAGTGGCCTCTGCATGTCTGGCTGCCGGATGCTATGGAAGGCCCCACCCCGGTCTCGGCCATGATCCATGCCGCCACCATGGTTTCGGCGGGCGTTTATTTTGTGATCCGCATCTTCCCGCTGCTTTCGGCCGGCATGGAGCACGGGCACCTGACCGCCCCGATGACCTTCATGGCTTTTATCGGCGCCTTCACGGCCTTGTTCGCGGCCACGATCGCTCTAGCCCAAAACGATATCAAGCGCGTCCTGGCTTACTCGACCATCTCGCAGCTGGGCTATATGATTGCCGCCCTGGGCATTGGCGGGTATGTTGCGGCGGCCTTCCACCTGATCACGCATTCCTTTTTCAAGGCTTTGCTCTTCCTGGGCTCTGGTTCGGTTATCCACGGAGTAGAGCATGGTGTGCTGCACACCGGTAAGCATATCGATCCCCAGGATATGTTCAACATGGGCGGCCTGCGCAAGAAGATGCCCATCACCTTCTGGACCTTCTTGATCGGCGGCTTTGCCCTGTCCGGCTTCCCGCTAATCACTGCTGGCTTCTGGTCTAAAGATGAAATCCTGGCGGACGCCTTTGCCCATGCCCCACTGGTATTTGTTGTCCTGGCCCTGGCGGCGCTGCTGACGGCATTTTACACCATGCGCCAGATCAGCCTGACCTTCCTGGGCGAGCCGCGCACTGAGGCTGCTCAGCACGCAAAAGAGACCACCTGGACGATGACCCTGCCGCTGGTGATCCTGGCGTTTTTTGCCGTCACAGCCGGTTGGGCGGGCATCCCGGAGCATTTCCCGCTGATTGGCGGTCTGATCCCCAATTGGTTCCATGAGTTTGTCGGCGGCACCCTGCTGGAAGAACCCGCAGCAGTGGAGTTCAGCTTCGTGCCCCTGCTCACCTCGCTGGTGGTGGCGCTGGGCGGCTTATACTTGGGCTGGCTGGTTTATAAAAGGATCAAGGCCGGGGCGCAGGATCCAATGGAAAAGGCCCTCGGCCCGGTCCATAAGGTGTTGAAGAACAAGTACTACTTTGATGAAATCTACGACAAAATCTTTATCCGCCCGGCGATCTGGGTGGCGGAGACCTTTACTTCGCGCTGGATGGACCGCACGATTATTGACGGCGTACTGCACTGGTTTGCCCATATCTCGGGTGTGATCGGCAACTTCTTCCGTGATGCGATTGATAAACCCATCGTCAATGGTTCAGGCGACCAGGTGGGCGAGCGCACGAAGCAGTTGGGCGGGGTGTTCCGCACGATCCAGACGGGACGTGTGCAGCAGTACATGATCCTGGCTTTGGTCAGCGTGGCAGCTTTCAGCGCGCTGTTCTATTATTTGTCAGTCCTGGCTCGCTAAAGGGCCTGGTGAAATGATGCAATCGATTATTAGGAGCGAACCATGGATTTCATCGTAAATCATCTGCTGACGCTCATCTTATTTACCCCGGCGCTTGGGGCGGTGGTTCTGTTTCTGCTGCCCAGTGATCAGAAAGGGGTTCTCCGCTGGACGGCGTTCGCCTTCAGCTTCATCCCGCTGATCCTGACGCTGATCCTGTGGTTGAATTTCGATCAGGCTGGCGAGGGCTTCCAGTTTCAAGAGCAGTACGTCTGGTACAGCGCCATCAGCTCCACTTTTCATGTCGGGGTGGATGGCATTTCCCTGACCATGGTGCTGCTGACCGCTTTGCTGACGCCCCTTTCGATTCTGGCCTCTTTCAGCATCCAGGACCGGGTGAAATCTTACATGATCCTGTTTTTCTTGCTCGAGATGGGCATGCTGGGCGTCTTTTTGTCGCTCGATTTGCTGCTTTTCTTTGTTTTCTGGGAGTTTGGGCTGGTTCCGATGTACTTCCTGATCAATCAGTGGGGCAGCGAGAAGGGCGAGCGTGAAATCTGGGGTGGGCGAAAGATCCCGGCGCGCACCTATGCTTCTTTCAAGTTCATGATCTACACCATGGCAGGCTCGCTGGGGCTGCTGCTGGCGATCCAGATGCTGGGCGTGGTGAACGGTTCTTTTGATATCCTGGAGTTATACCGCAAATGGGGTTCGCTTGACGGCTCCCTGTTTGGGCTGCCCATCGCCACAGTCAAGGCGATTGCTTTCTGGGCTTTTACGATTGCTTTCGCCCTCAAAGTGCCGGTCTGGCCTTTCCACACCTGGCTGCCCGATGCCCATACCGAAGCCCCTACGGCTGGCTCGATGATCCTGGCTGGCATCCTGCTCAAGCTGGGCGCATATGGCTTTCTGCGCCTGGTGCTGCCGCTCTACCCGGTTGAGTCCAAAGCATATGCTGGCTGGCTGGCTTTCCTGGCGGTGATGGCGATCATCTTCGGCGCGCTGGCCTCCTTTGGGCAGGATGATTTCAAACGCCTGGTGGCTTATTCCTCGGTCAATCACATGGGCTTTGTGGTGCTGGGCATCGCTGCGGCGGCTTATGCCCAGGGCTCCCAGAACGCCCATATCGCCCTGAACGGCGCGGTGCTGCAGATGTTCAACCACGGCCTCTCGGCGGCTGGGATGTTCTTCCTGGTGGGGGTGATCTATGAGCGCACCCACACCCGCAGCCTGAATGATTTTGGCGGGCTTTTCCCGCTTGTGCCGGTGTATGGCGGCATCCTGATCTTCACCTCGATGGCCTCGCTGGGCCTGCCGGGATTGAATGGTTTTGTGTCGGAGTTCCTGGTGGTGCGAGGCGCATGGCCCGTCTTCACTCTGGCTACCGCCCTGGGGATGATCGGTCTGTTCTTCACTGGCGCATACATCCTCAAAGCCATCAAGCAGGTTCTGCACGGGCCGGTGAATGAACACTGGATTGGTCATCTCTCCGAGATCAATCCCCGCGAAATCCTGGTGATTGTGCCCTTGATGGTGCTGATGCTCTGGATTGGCATCTGGCCTTCCTGGATCCTGGAAGTGATTAACAACGTGGTGACGAAGTTATTCTAAGACGTGGCACTTGGCACGTGATACCTGACAAGTTCTACGTGAGGTGACCGATGCAATTTCCAATTTTGAGTGTGATAGTCTTTATACCCATCCTGGCGGGCCTGCTCATCCTGCTGATCCCTGCCGAACGCAAGACGGAAGTGCGTATGGCTGCCCTGGCAGCCGGCGCGTTTGCCCTGATCCTGTCGATCTGGCTGTACTTCTCGTACGATATCGCCGCCGGGGGATACCAGTTCATCGAAAAGTATGACTGGCTGCCGGCTCTGGGCATCTCCTATCATGTTGGCGTGGATGGCATGAATACGCCCCTGGTGCTGCTGACCGGGGTGGTGATGTTCACCGGGGTGCTGATCTCCTGGGGGGTCGATGACCGGCCGCGCGAATTCTTTGCTTTTATGTTCATCCTGGCGACCGGCGTGTTTGGCGTTTTTGTCGCCTTAGACCTGTTCATGCTGTTCTTCTTTTATGAGATTGCCGTCTTCCCGATGTATCTGCTGATTTCAATCTGGGGTTGGAAGGTGACCCGAGAGTACGCCGCCATGAAGCTGACCCTGTATCTGTTCATCGGCTCGGTGGTTGCCCTGGTTGGCGCGCTGGCGATGTACTTCACCTCCGGATTAAAGACCTTCGATATGCTGGCTTTGGAGCAGGCGGGTTTCACTGGAGATTTCCAGCGGCTGTGGTTCCCGTTTGTTTTCTTCGGTTTTGCCGTGCTGG
Organism: Anaerolineales bacterium; assembly: GCA_016935755.1. Classification (GTDB taxonomy): domain Bacteria; phylum Chloroflexota; class Anaerolineae; order Anaerolineales; family UBA4823; genus JAFGQI01. The sequence continues at coordinate 17,571 of JAFGQI010000171.1, read as the reverse complement.
GCGGCATCTTCCCCTTCCATAACTGGAGCCCGGATGGTCACGTGGCGGCGCCGACGGCTGTCTCGATGTTCCATGCGGGCGTGCTGATGAAGCTGGGCGCGTTTGCAGCCCTGCGGGTGGGGATCATGCTTCTGCCGGAGGGGGCCAGATACCACATGCCCTGGATCATTCTGCTGACGCTGGTGAATGTGGTCTATGGGGCTTTTATCGCCAGTGTGCAGACGGACTTCAAGTATGTCATTGGTTTCTCTTCAGTCTCGCACATGGGCCTGGTCTCGATGGGTTTTGCCACGCTGAATAAGGCCGGTATGCTCGGAGCGGGCATTCAGATGTTCTCGCACGGGGTGATGACGGCTCTCTTCTTTGCTGTGGTCGGGATGGTGTACGACCGGGCGCACACCCGAGAGATACCCAACCTGGGCGGTTTTCGCAAGGTGATGCCATTTGTGGCGATCGCCTTTATCATTGGCGGCCTGGCCTCGATGGGCATGCCAGGCTTCTCCGGCTTTATCGCCGAATTTCCCATTTTTATGGGGCTGTGGGATGGCGAGCCATCTCATATCTTCAGCAGCTACGCCTGGATTGCTATCATCGCCGCCGTATCGATCGTGATCACCGCGTCGTATATTATCCGCATCATCGGCAAGGTCTTCTTCGGCCAATTGCCTGAAGAGTTCGAAGGCCATGTGCACGATGTCACAGTGCTGGATAAAGTCGCGCTTGTCTTCCTGTCTGCCATTATGGTCATTGTGGGCGTCTATCCCCAGATTATTGTTCCGCTGGTGGAATCGGGCGTCCAAAATGTATTGAGCCTGCTGGGAGGTGCCTAGCCATGTCTCTTGATGCAACCATGTTCTTGCCGATCTTGCCGGAAATCTTGCTCTTTGCTCTGGCTTTTGTTATTCTGGGGCTGGATATGATCCTGCCCAAAGAGCAGCATCGCAACTTGGGCTGGGTGACTGCCGTAGGCGCCGGGCTGATCTTGCTGCTGAGCCTGTTTGCCCGGCCTGGAATGCAGGCTAATCTCATCTGGGGCGGCATGCTCAGCTATGACTGGCTGGGTTTCACCTTCAAGATGCTGTTTGTTTTTGGCGCAGGCATCACTGCCCTGTTCGCTATGGATTACAAGGAACTGGGCGAGCGCGGCGCCTTTTATGTTTTGATGCTGATCTCTGCCATCGGCATGTCTTTCATGGCCTCCGCCACCAACCTGATCATGCTCTACCTGGCGATCGAGACCACCTCCATTCCGCTGTACATCCTGGCGGGTTTCTTCACCGGAGATGAGAAATCCACCGAATCTGGATTCAAATATCTGCTCTTCGGCGCGCTGACATCCACGATCATGCTGTATGGTTTCAGCCTGCTGTATGGTTTTGCCGGGACGACCGATCTGGCTGAGATTTACACGGGTTTATCCCAGGGACAGGTGCCATTGGTGGTAATCCTCGGCAGCCTGCTGCTGGTTCTGGTTGGCTTTGGTTTCAAAATTTCAGCCGTACCTTTCCATTTTTGGGCTCCAGATGTGTACGAAGGCGCTCCCACGCCTGTGGCTGGGTTCCTCTCCACCGCCTCCAAGGCGGCTGGCTTCGCGGTGCTGATCCGGGTCTTCTTGACCGTCTTTCCGCAGGTGATCCCGCTGTGGGGGCCGATCCTGGCAGCCCTCTCCGTGGCGACCATGACCCTGGGCAACCTGATCGCTCTGACCCAGCGCAATATCAAGCGTCTGCTGGCCTATTCCTCGATTGCTCATGCTGGCTATGCCCTGATCGGCTTTGTCTCCATGAGCGCCCTGGGGCTGACCAGCACAGTGTTCTACCTGATCGCCTATCTGGTCACTAACCTGGCAGCCTTTGGCGTGGTGGCAGCCTTTGGGCGCATCGCCGGTTCAGATGATGTCACTGCTTATTACGGCATGAGCCGCCGCGCCCCTGGGTTGGCCCTGGTGATGATGGTTGCCTTCCTGTCGCTGGCGGGTATGCCCCCTCTGGGTGGTTTTGTGACCAAGGTGTTGGTTTTCGCCGCAGCCATCCAGTCGGGCCTGATCTGGCTGGCTGTGCTGGGCGTGCTCAACTCTATCGTCGGCCTATACTACTATCTGACGGTGCTGAAGTATGTCTATCTGTACCGGGCTGAGCAGGCTGGCAGGCCCGCCGAAGATGATCAGCTGGCGGTGCCGATGTCTCGCCCCTATAAACTGGCTCTGGTGGTGCTGGTGGTGGGGATTGTGCTGATCGGCACGCTCTTTGCCCCCTGGTTCAGTTGGGCCAGCTCAGCTGCCGCGACCATGTTCGGATAGTTTTGTCAGGCATACCTGGGTGATGGTTGGTGGTAGAAATTGTCCGAAATGTTTTATTGACGCAATTTCGAGGCATGTGATAAAATTCTCCCGCTATGGCACCGACTGGTAGTCCACCCGATCCCCAACACGCACAATATGCCTATCTGGCAAAACTGGGTGCAGTGGGTGGGGAAATTGGTTGCCTGACATTGATTATTGTGCTGGCAGCAGTTTTCGGCGGGATATGGTTGGACCGCCTGCTGGGTACAAAGCCTGTTATCATGCTGATTTTGGTATTAGGTTCTGCACCCCTGTCGTTATTCTTGACTTTTTTGCTTGCCACACGGGCGGTGAAGGATATCAATCCCCCAATCCCCCCGGGGGGTAAATCTCATTTAGGAAAGGAGGAAGAAGACTGGTGAGTGAAGCAACGATTAAAAAACGCCGACCGGTCAAGCGCTGGATCATTCTGGCGCTGTTTGCAGTGGGAATATACGCTGCTTTTATCGGGCCATCGATTCTGAAACCCATCAGCCCGGTGGTGGTGGTGCCGCCCGAAGAAACCGGCCTGTCTATCCTGGGTTTCCCCATCACCAATACTATCCTGGCCACGTTGATCACGGATGTGCTGCTGATCCTCTTGGCGCTCGGCGCTTACCGCTTCTCAAAGCGTGGTTCATTGGTGCCATCTGGTTTTTATAATGCGTTTGAGACGATTGTGGAATTCTTGTGGAATTCGGTCGAAGGCACTGTGGGCAAATATGCCAAACGGGTGTTCCCGGTCGTGGCAACCATATTTTTGCTGGTTTTTGTGGCCAATATGGTTAAGCTGGTGCCGGGTTTTGAGAGCATTGGCCGTCTTCAAGAAGTCCACAAGGGTACGGGTTACGCCCCTGTGCAGCTGTTCCAGCTTGGCAGCCTGGGTGTATTCACTATCGATAAAGGTCACCCGGTGGCGCATGCCGCCGCGGAAGGAGAAGCCCACAGCGAGGGTGAAGAAGTCGCTCATGGCGAGGAAGGCGCAGCTGAGCTGTGCCAATCCTGCGAGGTGGTGCCATTCCTGCGCGGCTCTGCTACCGACCTGAACTTCCCCCTGGCGCTGGCGATTATCGCTGTGTTCATGTCGCAGGTCTATGGCGTCTGGGCGCTGGGGCCTTCCTACTTCGAAAAGTTTTTCCAGTTCAAACAGCTGGTCAGCGGCGGAATTTTTGGGCTGATCAATTTTGCGGTGGGCTTTCTGGAACTCTTCCTGGAGTTGGCTAAGATCCTGTCGTTTAGCTTCCGGTTGTTCGGAAATATCTTCGCGGGAGCGCTGCTGCTGTCTATCTTGGGTGCGCTAACTGCAGTGGCTCTACCGGCAGGTCTCTATCTTTTTGAAATTTTCTTTGGCGCTATCCAGGCCTACGTGTTCTTCCTGTTGGCCACGGTATTTGCCAGTATGGCCATGGTCAGCCATCATGGCGACGAGCATGGCAGCGACCATCACTAGTTCGCATGCAATCACGATACAGATCACCTTATACAGAGATTAAGGAGTAACATAAAAATGAGTGGAATTGACGGAGCCTCTTTTATTGCTGGATTGAAGCTGTTGGGCGCGGGCCTGGCGATGTTGGGCGCGATCGGCGCTGGCGTGGGCGTGGGTATTGCCGCCTCCGGTGGTGTGCAGGCGATGGGTCGCAACCCGGATGCTACCCCGATCATCCAGACCAACATGATCCTGGGCATGGCCTTCGCTGAAGCGGTGGCGATCTATGCCCTGGCTGTGGCGCTGATCATCATCTTCGCGGCCGGCTAAGCCTGAATGGAGTAGCAGAGATATGGCTGCATTAGGGATTAACCTGGGGTTTTTGATTTTCCAGATCCTCAACTTTGTGATCGTGGGGATCTTGTTGTATGCCTGGGCCTATAAACCCATCGTCAAGGCGCTTGAGACCCGTAAGCAGAAAATTGCCCAGAGCATGGAAGACGCTCGTGTGGCAGCGGAAGCGCGCGCCAACGCCGAAAAAGAGGCGCGTGATATTATTGCCAAGGCTCAGGTTGAAGCTCAGCAAAAAGTGCGCGAAGCTACCGAAAGGGCCGAAGCGGCTGCTCGCCAGGTGGCTGCCAGCGCAGAAGCAGATATTGCCAAAGCGCGCGAATCCGCCCTGGCGGAGGCCGCCCTGGAGCGTGACCGCATCCTGGCGGATTTGCGCGGGCAGGTAGCTGCCCTGGCGATGGCTGCGACCCAGAAGCTTATCGGAGAAGCGCTGGACGAAAAGCGACAGCGCACTCTGATCGACGAATTCTTCTCCGGTGTGAAAGCTGGCAAGGTGGTTCTGCTGGAAGAAGCGGAAATGCAGGGTGGCTCCGCTGAAATCACCAGCGCACTGCCGCTGACCGAGGAAGAAAAAGAGTCTGTCCGCAAGAATATTCTTGCCAGGACAGGCAGCCAGACAGTGACTTTCCGCGTCGACCCGGTGATTTTAGGCGGCCTGGTGGTGAAAGTCGGTGACAAAGTGCTGGACGGCTCGATAGCTGGACAGTTAGATTCCCTTCGACAGAGTCTGGTATAAGCTGGCTGAATTTTCGCTTCTCATTATCAGTAGTTGAAATAGCCTCGACCTCTGCAGGGGTCGAGGCTCGTTTTCTGATAAAATCTATATAGGAAATTTATCCGGTATTCTTGAGTTAGGCAGAGATGCAGGATGATGAACCAACCGGTTGAATATGTCCAGGTGTCTTCCGGGCAGTGGCAGAAAACGACAGCCGCGGTTGTCGAAGAGAGGCCTGTTTCCCTGACGGTTAACGGGGAAATCTGGCTGACTTTTATGTGCACCCCCACATACCTCGAAGCTTTGGCGGTAGGTTTCCTATATAACGAAGGACTGATTCAGTCATACCAGGAAATCGTCTCAGCGAGAGTATGCGCCAGTGGAGAAAATGTCGATATCTGGATCAGCCACTCGCTTGATAGGCCCGCCCAGTGGAGGCGCACCTCTGGCTGTACAGGCGGGGTCACTTCGATCAAGGATCTCTCTGAAGAAAAAACAATCCAACCGAATGGCTTTGTGCTTACCGTCGCTCAAATTCATCACCTGGTCGGTCAGCTGTTTGAGGCGCAGGAGCTGTATCGCAAGTCAGGCGGCATCCATACCTCTGCGCTCAGCGATGGGCAGCTGGTTTGGGCCGCGGCTGAGGATATTGGCCGGCATAACACTCTGGATAAGCTGGTGGGCCGCTGCCTGATTGAGAACCTGGATCTGCCCCGCAGGGTGCTGCTCACCACGGGCCGGCTCAGTTCCGAGATGCTGCAAAAAGCCCATCGGATGGGTGTGAAAGTGGTGATTTCGCGCACTTCACCCAGCTCTCTGTCCATTCAAATGGCGGAAAGCCAGGGGATCACCATTATTGGCTATGCCCGGCGGGATAGTTTCCGCATCTATACCCATTCTGAAAGGGTAGCAGCAGGCGCGCATGATTTTGAGCCGCGCCCTGAACGAGGGTTCAATCCTCTAAAGACCCGATAACCTGAGAAGGCAAGCGCTCATTTGACCTCTTTCCGGAGCATGGATATGACCAAACCGCACAATAAACGCAAACCTCTTGATCCACAAATTGTTGAATTGGTAGACCAGCACCAGCGTGACCTAGGAGCGCTGGTCGAAATTCTGAGGGAACTTGATACCCGGCAGCAGGGGCTGGAAAGGGAAGCAATTGCCGATGTGGCCCATTTGCTGCATATTCCCGACCACTCGGCCTATGGCGTGGCCAGTTTTTATTCGATGCTGTCCATGAACAAACGCAGCAGCGGCATCCTGCGCGTCTGTGATGGCCCGGTGTGCTGGCTGTGCGGCGCAGATGAGACCCGTCGCCACGTGGAAGCTGCTCTCCAGGCTCATCCCGGTTGGACGGTCGAGCGAACCAGCTGTCTGGGGCTGTGTGATCGCGCTCCAGCAGTACTGGTCAACGATGAACAGGCCGGACCAATTTCGGCTGACCAGGCAGCCGGATTAGCTGCCGGGTACCGCGGCGCAGCGACGGACTATGCTCAGCCTCGCCCAGGTGAGCTGCGCGTCATGCTGGCAAAAACCGGGCTGGTGGATCCAGATTCGCTCGATTCGGCGCTGGCTCAAGGCGCTTACCAGGGCTTACAGGCTGCCCTGGGGCATACTCCAGGAGAAGTCATCTCTATTGTCGAGGCTTCAGGTCTGGCCGGACGGGGTGGGGCGGGCTTTCCAGTGGGCAGGAAATGGCGGTTTGTTCATCAGGCCGAGCGGAAGCCCAAATATGTGATCTGCAACGCGGATGAGTCGGAGCCGTTGATCTTCAAAGATCGTGTCCTGATCGATACCAATCCCCACCAGGTGCTGGAGGGCATGGCGATTGCGGGTTATGCCACTGGCGCCAGCGAGGCTTTCATCTACATTCGGGGTGAATACCAGCAGCAGGCGGCCCGCCTGGAAAGGGCCATTCACCAGGCCGAGCAGGCAGGCTATCTGGGCGAGAAGGTGATGGGCAGCGGGTTTTCGTACAAAATCCATGTTCATCTGGGAGCCGGGGCCTATATCTGCGGAGAGGAAACTGCTCTCATCGAGTCGCTGGAAGGGAAACGAGGCGAGCCGCGCCTGCGTCCACCCTATCCACCTACGGCAGGTTATCAAGGACTGCCAACATTAGTCAACAATGTGGAGACTTATGCAGCTGTCCCAGCGATTATATCCAATGGAGCAGAATGGTACCGCTATCTCAGCGCTGCGCAAACGCCCGGCACCAAGCTGTACATGATCCTGGGGCATATCAACCACCCCGGCCTCTTTGAGGCGCCGTTTGGTTTGACCCTGCGGCAGGTGATCGAAGAGTTTGGCGGAGGCATGCGCCCTGGCTCCGAATTCCACTTCGCCCTGACGGGCGGCGCGGCTGGCACGATTGTCCCAGGGTCTCTGATGGATATCCCTATTGATTACGCTTCAGGATCTAAGGGTGTTTCGCTTGGCGCTGGTGCTTTCTTGATCTGCGATCAATCCGTTTCGCCGGTGGCGCTCCTGAGCCAGCTGCTTCACTTCTTCGCAGCCGAGTCTTGTGGAAAATGCACCCCTTGCCGGGTGGGCACTCATCGCTCCCATGCGATCCTGAGCCGCCTGGTGGCTGGTCAGGGCCAGCCCGGCGATGTGGCGGAGTTGCATGAGCTGGCGGAGTATATGCAGGAAGCCTCCTTCTGCGGGTTGGGCCAATCGGTGGCTACCCCGATGAAAACAGCCCTGAATAGTTTCCCCGATGAATTCCAGGCAGCAGAAATTGGCAAAGCTTCCTGATTACAAATGTGAACCTGCCCTTGATAACCTGGAGGAGATACTCAAATGACCGTAAACCTGACTATTGATGGTGTAACCATTGAAGCCCAGGAAGGGCAAACCATCCTGGACGCGGCGCGTGAGCACGGTATTCATATTCCAACTCTGTGTTATCACCGCGATCTGACTCCCACCGGCAACTGCCGCATCTGCGTGGTGGATATTATCGGGCAGCGCTTCCTGCAGGCAGCCTGCGTGGCTGCGGTCGGGGAGGGCATGGAGGTCAAGACCAACAGCGCGCGGGTGGTGAAATCTCGCCGCAAAACACTCGAAATGATGCTCGCCAATCATCCGCCCGATTGCCTGGTATGTGATTCAAGCGGCGCCTGCGAGCTTCAGGACCTGGCTTACGAATATCAGGTGAGGGTGCCCGAGTGGGGCAGCAAAGGCACGCGCTATCCGGTCGACAGCGACCCTAACCCCTTTGTGCGGGTGGACTTCAACAAATGCATCCTTTGCCGGCGCTGTGTGCAGGCCTGCGAGGAAATCCAGGGGCGCTTTGTCTGGGGTGTCGCCTTTCGCGGCCTCGAGGAGCGCATCGTCGCCGGCGCTGATACGACCATGCTGGAGGCGCGCTGCGAATCGTGTGGGCAGTGCGTGGCCTACTGCCCCACGGGGGCGTTGAGTGATCGCATGTCGTATGGCCTGGGGCGCGCCCACCAGATCAAGAAAGTCACTACCACCTGCACCTACTGCGGGGTGGGCTGCCAGTTTGACCTGAATGTTAAAGATGGGCGCATCATCGGGGTCACTTCCAACCCGGCTGCGCCGGTGAATGGCATGGCTTTGTGCGTCAAGGGCCGCTATGGCTATGACTTTGTCCATCATCCCGACCGCCTGACCCGACCGAAGGTACGCCAATACCTGTTGGATGGAACATCCCGTCCCAAGGACCGGGGCGCCTGGGTGGAGGTGGATTGGGATACGGCTTTGAAGATCACCGCTGACCGGCTGCGTTCTATTCGCGACACTTATGGCTCTGAAAGCATAGGTGTATTGACTTCTGCCAAGTGCTTGAACGAAGAAAATTACTTGATGAACAAATTCGCCCGGCAGGTGTTGGGAACCAACAATGTTGACCACTGCGCCCGCCTCTGCCATGCCAGCACTGTTGCTGGTCTGGCTATCTCCTATGGGTCTGGGGCGATGTCCAATACGATGGAAGATGTGACCAGGGATTCCCAGGCGATGCTCATCATCGGTTCGAATACGTCTGAGCAGCATCCTGTCTTTGGCACGAAAATCCGCCAGGCGGTGCGCCGGCGTGGTTTGAAATTGGTGGTCGCGGACCCGCGCCGGATTGACATGGTTGAATTCGCCGTCCTGCACCTGCGCCACAGATCAGGAACGGATATTGCCTTACTGAATGGCTTGATGCATATTATCCTGCAGAAGGGTTGGGAGGATAAGGAGTTTATCGCCAACCGCACCGAAGGGTTTGAGGAGTATCGAGCTTCGATCGAGAACTATCCTCCGCAGTTGGTTTCCGAAACCACTGGCGTTCCAGTTGAACAGTTATATCAGGCTGCCGAAATCCTGGCGACCAACAAACCGATGGCGGTGGTATGGGCGATGGGCATCACTCAACATACCGTGGGGGTGCGCAATGTGATGGATCTGGCTAATCTGCAGATGCTGCTGGGTAATATGGGCATAGCGGGCGGGGGAGTGAACCCGCTGCGCGGTCAAAACAACGTGCAGGGCGCATGCGACATGGGCGGACTGCCCAATGTGTATCCGGGATATCAGCCGGTCACGTCAGAAGCCGCCCGGCAAAAGTTTGAGGCAGCCTGGGGCGTTGCCTTGCCCGATCAGGTGGGCCAGACGGTCACCACCATGATCCCGGCGGCTGGAGAGGGCGGCATCAAAGCCCTCTATATCATGGCTGAGGATCCAGTAATGAGCGATCCAGACAGCAACCATATTCGCCATTGTCTGGAAACTTGCGAATTTATGGTGCTGCAGGATATCTTCCCCACCGAGACTTCGCCCTATGCTGATGTGCTGCTGCCTGGGGTCAGCTTTGCCGAAAAGACCGGCACTTTCACCAACACAGAAAGGCGGGTGCAGATGGTGCGGCAGGCGATCCAGCCTGCTGGCAGCGCTCGCCCGGATTGGTGGATCACGGCTCGGCTGGCTGGTTTAGTTTTGTCACAGGGCTTGCGCCAGGTTGGATCTGGCGCTTATGCAGGTTGGGAGTATGAAAACACGGCCCAGGTGATGGCAGAAGTTGCCGCGCTGACTCCCAGTTATGCCGGCGTATCTCATGAGCGCCTGGAACGCGGCGATGCGCTGCATTGGCCGGTCAAGGATGCTAACCATCCTGGAACCCCTATCTTGCACATCGGCCAGTTCACCCGAGGCCTGGGTAAATTTATGCCCATTGAGCATGTTCCACCCGCGGAGTGTCCTGACAACGATTACCCGTTTTTGCTCAACACCGGCAGGGTGCTGTATCACTGGCACGGCGGCGAATTGACCCGCCGGGCAAAGGGCTTGCTGGCGGTTTATGACCGCCCCCTGGTGGAAATCAATCCGGAAGATGCTGATCGGATTGGGCTGGACGGCAAGAAACGCGTGCGGGTGACATCCCGGCGGGGCAGCCTCGAGGCGGAAGCCTGGGTAACCGACCGGGTGCCCCCTGGCATGATCTTCGCCAACTTCCACTTTCCAGAAGCCTGTGCTAATGAGTTGACCATTGCCGCCCTGGATCCAGTAGCGCTGATCCCTGAATACAAGGTTTGTGCGGTGAAAGTGGAGCTGATTTAGCTGCGGTAGTAATGCCAGATAAAACCTTATCGGAACTGATTCAGGGCCTGCCTGGGGATGTCAGCATCTCTGGACTGGATGTGGCAATCTCGGGTGTGGTGCTGGATAGCCGCAAGGTGCAGGCAGGCAGCCTCTTTGTAGCCTGCCCGGGGGAAACCGCAGATGGGCATCGTTATATCCAGGACGCCATCCAGCGGGGGGCCGCTGCAGTGGTGGGCGTCGAACGGGTAGGGGAATTGTCCGTGCCATACGTGCGGGTTAAGGACAGCTGCCAGGCCTTAGCTTACCTGGCGGCGGCTTATTATGGATTCCCGGCTCGCCAGCTTATGGTGATTGGCGTGACAGGCACCGATGGCAAGACCACCACCGCCAACCTGATCTACCAGATTCTGCAGGCTGCCGGTTTGCGGGCAGGCATGATTTCAACCGTCAACGCAGTGATCGGCGATCAGGAGCTGGATACAGGCTTCCACGTGACCACGCCCGACTCGCCAGATGTGCAGCGCTATCTGTCCCAGATGGTCCAGGCGGGCCTGACGCATGTCGTCCTGGAAGCCACCTCCCACGGATTGGCGCAGCAGCGTGTCGCCGCGTGCGATTTTGATCTCGGTGTGGTGACCAATATCACTCACGAACATCTGGACTACCATGGCTCCTATCAGGCTTACCGCGCCGCCAAGGGATTATTATTCACTTCCCTGGCAAGCACGCCTGATAAAGCCATCAGTCACTCGCGCGGAGCAGTGCTGAATCGGGATGATTCTTCTTTCGATTATCTGTATGAAATGACTTCGCTGCCCAGGATCAGCTACGGCTTTGATGCCAGGGCTAATGTGCGCCCAGAGCAGATCCTGTTCGACTCAAGCGGGCTGCGTTTTACCGCGCTGGGGCGTGACCAGGACGACCGGGAGTTCTCCTTGCAGATCAGCGCCAACCTGGTAGGCGATTATAACGTATCGAACTGCCTGGCTGCGATTGCGGCCACCCGAGGGCTGATGCGACTGGAAGATGCTGCAGTTCAAGCGGGGATTAGCCATCTGCCCGGAGTAGCGGGACGGATGGAGCGGATTGATCTGGGGCAGGATTTCACCGCGATTGTGGATTTTGCCCATACTCCGAATGCCCTGCGGCGGACCCTGCAAGCAGCCCGCAGGCTGACGCATGGGAAAGTGATCGCCGTTTTTGGCTCAGCCGGTTTACGCGACCGCCAAAAACGCCGCATGATGGCCGAAACATCGGCAGAATTGGCTGATTACACCATCTTGACCGCCGAGGATCCTCGCAGCGAGTCGTTGGAGGTTATCCTGGCAGAGATGGTAGCCGGGGTGCTGGCGCGGGGTGGCCTCGAAGCGAATACCTTCTGGCGCATCCCCGACCGGGGAGAGGCCATCCGGTTTGCGGTGCAGATGGCCCAAAAAGGCGATCTGGTGATCGCCTGCGGTAAGGGGCATGAACAATCAATGTGCTTCGGGGCGATCGAATATGCCTGGGATGACCGCACCGCCATGCGCGCTGCTTTGGCTGAACTCCTCGGAGCAGCGGGCCCGCCGATGCCGCGTTTGCCGACTTCTGCGGCGTAAAATCCGCTGGTTTACTTGTATTCTTCCCGCACTGGCACAAAAATATCCATCACCCGGGCGGCTGCCGGGCCAACCTTCACCGAGTGCACCACATCGCCTGGGATGATATATATATCTCCTGAATGGAGCATCCGGATTTCTCCAGCGATGTTGAATTCCAGTTCGCCCTCCAATACGATTCCGCCCTGTTCGTGCGGGTGGCTGTGCTCAGGGATGACCGCATCAGCCTCCAGATTGACCACAGCCAGCATCAGCTTGTCGCCCCAGAAGGTGCGAGCATAGACGCCGGGTAGCAGGTTTTTCTTTGCGCGGGTTTCAAGATCAGGATAATACATTGTGGGTCTCCTCAATTTCGTGGATCGGTTGCCGGGTTTGCCAGATCAGCAGCAGTGACACGACCGCCATAACCATCAGGATTGCCAGCATCGCCGCTGTGTCAGATAATGGGGTGGATTCAGCCGGCGGCCCAATCCGTTCCCCCTGGGGCAGGCGGCCCGCCTCATCCAGGATGAAAGCTGTCACAGCCCAATATTCTTCGGTCAGCAGCTTCCCAGGGCGCTGAGGTGGGTGGGTCTGCTGCAGATAGTTGAACAGGTCTTCCGGGGCGGCATAGCCTGACAGGTTGCGCAATCCAGTGATGTAATGGGGGATTGGAAAGCCCTGGTCTCTTTCTCGCCCACCATGGCAGCCCCCCGCCCAGCAGTTTTGATGATCCTCCACCCACAGCTGGCGGAATTCATCGGTCAGGCCCTGCCCCTGGTCTCCATGGCAGGGCATGCAGTTGTAGTAGTAGACATCGCTGCCCAATTCTACCTGAGTGGGGTTTTCGGGCAGCACCGGGATCGCCAGCCGGTCTTCCGCAGGGTCTATCATTGTCTCCGGTTGAGAAGGTTCCGGATTTGGAGGCGAGCCCAATCCACAAGGGAAGTCTGCACTCACCAGCAGGCAGGAGAGCAAGCCAGTCAAGAGTAGTGGAAGGAATTTTTTCATTTTCACAGTGATTGCTCCATTCATCAGTACCTGGAACGGGGGTTCAGAAGCATCCAGATTATATCAAGCCCCGCGCCAGTGAATAACACCAGGCTGAAGGTATGCTGCCCAGCCAGATAGAGTTGGATGCCGCCCAACAAGAGGGCCGCAAACACAACTCCGCTGGCGATCTGATACAGACCGCGTTCCAACTTGCGGACTTGTTCGGTAATCTCGGGAATTCGCACCGCTATCTCGCCGCGTTCCATCTTCGAGAGGGTGGTATCCATCCTGCGGGGGAGCGCCAGCAAAGCCCGCACCAGGCTTTCCAGCTCAGACAGCCAGACGCCCAGGCCGCCGCCCGCCTGCTCTGCGATCAGCTTCTGAGCGTAGGGCGCCAGGTGTTCCCACAGGTTGAATTGCGGGTCCAGCCCGGTGCACATACCTGAGAGGATGCCCACACAGCGCGCCAGGAAGATCAGATCCTGTGGAACCTGGAATGGCAGAGCATACAGCAGTTCGCGAAACTCACCGGCAAAATCCTGGATTTCTTGAATATTGATCGCGCTGAGCTCGCTCATGCTCTTGCCCCAGAAGCGCTCAAAGACTTTGGCTCCCGCTTTTTCAATCAAGGCCAGGTCCGCCCCCGGAAGCAGAACATCCATCATCTGGTAGGCTTTGATGACCCTGGCGGCATCCTGGGTGCCAACAGCGATCAGCAATTCTTGCAGCCCCTGTAATAAAATCGCTGGCACATAACCAACCATGCCAAAGTCCACAAAGGTCAGCTCCCACAGGCGTTTGCCAGTGGAATCTTGTCCTTCAAGCGGGTGGACAAACAGGTTGCCCGGATGGGGATCGGCATGGAAGAAGCCGTCTTCAAAGATTTGCTGGAGGTACGTGTCGAGCAGCAGGGAGGCTACCTCGGACCGGTCGATCCCCGCTTCAGTAATCTCCTGATAGTTGGTAATCTTGATTGCCAGGACATCTTCCAGGGTCAAGGCTCGCCGCGTGGTGTGGCTCCAGACCACACGTGGCACGCGCACATTCGATCGCCCCTTGAAATTAGCCGAGAAGGTCTCGGCATTGTGCCCTTCGGCAAGATAATCGATCTCTTGATATAGAATCCGGCTGAACTCAGCCAGCAGAGCAGGAACATCGGCGCGCTTGCTGATCGGTCGGTAGTGGCGCAGCCATCCTCCCACCGTCCTTAAAGCCGCCAGGTCGGTGGCGATGATTTTTTCAATCTTGGGGCGCAGGATCTTGACCACCACCGCCTGCCCCGAACCTGGCGAATCAGGCCAGGGGGATTCATGCAGGCGGGCGCGGTGCACTTGCCCGAGCGAGGCTGCGGCAAGCGGTGTTTCATCGAAGCTGGCGAACTTCTCGCCCAGGGGCATGCCGTACTCTGCCTCTGCGATCTGGCGGATGTCATCGAATCTTTCGCAAGGCACTTCATCTTGCAGACCTTCCAGCTCATGGGTGAATTCAGGCGGTAGGACATCCACTCGGGAGGAAAGGAACTGCCCAACCTTGATCAGCACCCCCCCATCTGGATCGCCAGAGTTCGATATGCGATTGCGATGCGGCGCAGCCTTTCGGGACGAGATTTCAAAGCCAGCTTCCGCATACCCAGGCGTGGCAGTACAAGATCCCAATAGATGATGCTGAGCAGCATTCTGGCAAAGAAGAAGGTGATGCGGCGATAGCGGGAGCGGAACATGGTCAGGTAAGATTATACACAATGTTCGCTGATAACGATATAGCTGCCCGGTCGGGTGCAGTTCAGGGTGGGTTTTTATGGTATCCTAAGAGGGATGATGACAGACCACCTGGTTTCTCTTGATTTTGCTTCCCTGTACGCGAATTTCCACGCACCGATTGCAGCTTTTGATTGTGGTGAAAGATGCGCTCCGTACAATGAGCGGGGCGTGCCATTTTGCTGCGATACGCGCCACATGGTTCCGACCGCTTACCAGAAAGAATGGGAGTATCTGCAAGGCAGCACGGATCTATGGCATTTGTGGGCATCGGATGATCTCTCGCTGGATGCGCAGCTGCGCCAGCAGACCCCTGAAGGCATGGTGTTAGTTGAATGTCTGGGCCACCGGCTGTGCCAGCGCAATTATCGCACCATCACCTGTCGGGCTTTCCCCTTTTTTCCTTATATTACGCGCCAGGGGGATTTCATTGGTCTGGCAGCCTACTGGGAGTTCGAGGATTCCTGCTGGGTGATCAGCAATTTGCAGGTTGTCACTTCAGAATATCGGGCCCAGTTTATATCCACTTTTGAATATCTGTTCGATCAGGCGCCGCAGGAGCAGGAGAACTACCAATATTTTTCCAGCCTGATGCGTCGAGTCTTCGGTCGCCGCCACCGGGCAATTTGCTTGCTGCACCGCAATGGTCAGTACTACAAAGTTACGCCGCGCAATGGGCGCATGCGCTTGATCAAGCCGAGCCAGCTGCCCTCCTTTGGGCCATATCGGCTGGCGGCTGAACTGCCTTTTCCGGATGAAATTAATCGCTAACGAGCGAAACCCAACCGTCGCGGGCGGCAAGGCTCAGCGGGATTTCGATTATAATTCTAGAATCATCTTCTTTTCCGGAGGCGGCTCGATCATCCTGGGCTCTGCTCAATGTCTATATCCACTCTAACAACGGAATTCAGCCTCCCGGCCCGTTTCCCGACCAACCGGAAGGGTCCGGTTCGGTTTATTCTTTCCTATGCCCGGCATTATTGGTACCTGGGGGCAATTATGGTCATCGGCGCGGCAGGGAATGCCGCCCTGGCTGCCCTGGTTCCCATTTATACCGGGCAGGCGTTTAACGCCATCCTGGCCTCTCCCCCTAAGATTGATGTCTTATCTGGACTGGCCCTGTTGATTGCGGGTACCCAGGTTCTGCGCGGCTTGCTCCAATTTGGGCGCAACTTTGGGGCCGAACTGATGGGGCAACGGGTGGAGCGCGATATCCGCCATGAATTGTATACCAGCTTGCTGGGGAAAAGCATGACTTTTCACAGCCTGCAGCCCGTCGGGGATACCATGGCGCGGGCGACCAACGATGTGCGGGAGATCAATTTTCTTTTCAGCCCTGGGCTGAACCTGGTGATTGGATCCGCAATTTTCCTGCTCATGCCGCTGGTTGTCGCCCCGCGCTATCACCCGGCTTTGATCTTAGTCCCGGCTTTGTTCATCATGGGGTATTTCCTGGCTTTGTGGCAGTATCTGCACGAGTTGAATCCGATTACCGGCGATGTGCGCCAGGCCTTCGGTCTATTGAACTCGCACCTGACCGAAGCCATTGACGGAATCGAGACGGTCAAAGGGATGGCGCAGGAGTGCAGTGAAGTGGAGCGCTTTGGCAATAACGCCGCCCGTTTCCGGGATGCCGTCATCCACCAAGGTGATATCGAAGCGCGCTTTTTGCCGCTGCTTTTCTTGGGCCTGGCTGAAGCCGGCAGCCTGACGCACGCTCTGATCCTGTTCCAGCGTGGGCTGTTAGATGTCGGCCAGGTAGTTGCATTTTTCGGCTTGATCCAGTTATTTGGCTTCCCGACCTTTACCTCCCTGTTTGCCTATTCTCAGGTTTCGCTGGGAATATCCAGCGCCCGGCGCATACTGGCCTTGATCAACCAGGAGAACAACCTGGACCAGAATGCCCAGGGGTTTGCTGAGGCCATGCGGGGCGAGATCGAATTCCGGGATGTGACCTTTGCCTATCATGAGGGCGAACCAGCCCTGGAAAACATCTCTTTCCACGTGAAACCAGGGCAGACGGTGGCAATTGTTGGTCAGACCGGGGCGGGGAAAACCTCGCTGGCGCGCCTGGTCAACCGCACCTATGATGTCACCGCAGGCCAGGTGCTGGTGGATGGCATTGATGTGCGCGCCTGGAACCTGGAGGCTTTGCGCAAGAACATCTCCATAATCGAGCAGGATATATTTCTCTTCTCGCGCAGCGTGGCAGACAATATCTCTTTTGGCGATCCCAATTCCTCGGAAGCAGATGTTCGAAGCGTCGCCCAGGCGGCCCAGGCAGATGATTTCATCACCAGCTTCCAGGATGGTTACCAGACCGTCATCGGTGAGCGGGGGGTGACCCTTTCCGGAGGCCAGCGTCAGCGGATTGCGCTGGCGCGGGCCTTTTTGACCGATCCGCCCATCCTGATCCTGGATGATTCCACCAGCGCCATTGACAGTGCTACCGAGGATAAGATCCAGCGCGCTATCTTTAACGCGGCTCGCGGCCGGACAACCTTTATGATCACCCATCGCCTGTCCCAAATTCGTTGGGCTGATCTAATCTTAGTTTTGAGGAAAGGGCGCCTGGCAGCAGCCGGCACTCATGAGGAGCTGCTGCGCACCTCTGAGGCTTACCGGCGCATCTTCAGCGAGTAGCTTATGGGTTTCTTTTCGGGATTGGCTTCAGAAGGATACGACCGGCAGTACACCGACCGGCAGCTGCTGGCGCGCTTGATGCAGTATTTCCGCCCGTATGGTGTGCAGCTGGCTGCGGTGACAGCTCTTGTGTTGACCATTTCTCTGACAGGTGCAGCGATTCCGGTGATTGTGGCGCGCGGCGTGGATTATTTGAGCAGCCAGATGACCGTTGAGCGCATGGTTTTGCTCAGCGG
>JAFGQI010000170.1 GCA_016935755.1 Anaerolineales bacterium | reverse complement strand
GGGAACCTCGTCTTCACTTTTTGGTTGGTCAAACCTAAGTGTACGAGGTTTCCTCCTTTTTTGTCCGATCTCTTGTCCGAAGTTCAGATTTTTCTCTTGACATAATGGCAGGTGTCGCATTATAAAGAATAGATACGGAGCTGCGCTATGGTTAACCCGATGCCCTCACGACAGTATCTGGTGATTTTTGAGCCTTCTGGTTTGCGCACGGTTGCATCTGCGGGCACTTCATTGTTGGATGCGGCGCGCCGGGCTGGGCTCAATCTGGCGTCGGTATGTAATGGTCAGGGGATTTGTGGCGAATGCTGCGTGGTGATCCTGTCAGGGCAGGTGTCTGAACTGACCCAGGATGAGCTTGAAAATCTGACCGAGGCCGAGTTATTGCAGCATTACCGGTTGGCATGCCGCACGCGCATCTTAAGCTCTGTGACCGTTCATGTTCCAGAAAAATCATTGATGAGACAGCAGGAAAAAATTATGCCCTGTGAAGGCGATCAATGGATCGCCAATTCATCGAAGTAGCCAATCAAGAAGCAGGAGAGATTGTGGTCATCGTCCCTGCTTCTTTGTTTAATCTAAGAGGAGATAAGCCAATGCCGCCTCGATATCCATTGATCCTTATCCGGCACGGGCAAGCTGAACATCATACAAAGGCCATTACGGGTGGTTGGACGGATTCAGATCTGACCGAGACAGGTATCCAACAGGCGAACCGGTTGGGCGAGCGGCTGCGCCAGGAGCTAGGCGGCCCTCCGACATATCTGGGCTGCAGTCATCTGCGCCGGGCAGTGCATACGGCTGAGATTATTGGTCTCTGGTTGGAGACTCCACTGAATGTTCACCACTCACTGTCAGATTTGAATAACGGTGTAGCAGCTGGAAAGACGCATGCGGAGGCCAGGTCTTACGCCATCCCTCCCAGCCAACCGATTGTGGATTGGCAGCCCTATCCGCAGGCGGAAAGCTGGCGACAATTTTATCACCGGGTGAGCAAATTTATGGATAAGTTCAGCGAAGGACAGGAGCAGCCGGCTGTTCTGGTCACCCATTCAGCCACCGTCCACGCGATCGTTGCCTGGTGGCTGAAGCTCCCCGTCGATTCCAGGACTCATTTTGAAGTTGCGCCAGGCAGCGTCAGCGTGCTGCGGTTTAACCGATGGAGAGAGCATTCGATCGAGAGGCTGAATGATACCGCCCATCTCTATGCTCTGGGGCTTTCGAATCCCATTAAGTTGTGATACCGATCAGAAATGGAAGGCCCCAAGATGAGACCACTGCGTCTCTATGGCCCTGGGGACGGCTGAGTCGGCTCGATAGGCTGCTGCGGGTTGCACCGTTCAGCCAACTGGGCGTAGGTCTGGCGAACTTCAGGGTCTTCTGCGATCGACAGAGCAATCTCTAGCTGAGCGGCTGCCTCGCACCATTTCTTCTGATTGGCGAGCTGGTTAGCATATTTAATCAGGGAGGTGCGATAGCGTTCGACGGCTGTGATCCCCGAGCCGTCGCGTAAATTTGGCGCGTGGGGCGCCACCTGACCAAAGTAATAAGCTGCCTGGCCCCAATCGATTTCCCAAAAGCTGGCTCCGGTGATGTAGAGTTCGGCCCAGGTCAGCAGCCCCTGGGCTTCTGCGTCCAGGATGCCCAAACGGCTAGCCAGGGTCAGATCGTAAATCCCGCCTTCCAAATCGGCGTTTAAAATCTTGCGGCCTCCCTGGTTGCGGTAAGATAAAAAGAGCATGCCGTCCACATCGACTGGCCGGTAGTTCGGGTCTGTCTTCCGCAAGCTCAGCAGAGCCTCGATTGCTGTAGCCCATTCACTATTCAATACAGCTTGTTGAGCCTGGTTGTATAACTCTTCTACCCCACGCAGATCAGCGGTTGGCTCCGGGGTGGGAGTGGGCACCAGCGTAGGGGTGGCAGTAGTGTTGAGATACATTAACGCTTCGGCCAGCTTCTCAACCGCCCCAGGATAATTGGGATTGAGCCCGATCACATATTCGAACCGCTGACGAGCCTGGTAATAATTCTTGTCTTCTAAATCTTTCAGCCCAAGCTGGAACTGTTCTTCAACCGCCCCGGAAATTTGAGTGGCTTCGGCGTTTTTTCGCATGCTGATGCCAGACTGGTAGCCGCCCAGACCGCTCAAAGCGGCAATCAAGAGCAGCGCCAGCAGACCCAACAGAGCAATTGCCAGCCACGAGCGGCGCTTTTTACCGGTGGAGGGCGGGGAGGCAGGTGAGCCTGGCAGAACGGCTGTCTTGCCAGGCTCCTGCGGGGGATACGCCTTTACGGTCGTGGGAATCTGGCTGTCTGCTGCCAGTTTCATCTGGGCTGTTTTTGCCCAGGCAGGTACTGCCACAGGAGGTGGCGGGATGGTCTCTTCCAGACCGCTAACGGGTGCGGTTTGCCCCTGGCCCGGCTGAACCGGCATTGTATCACCCAGCTTGACCTCGCGGGTGACCTCTTCGGAGGGAGTTGACGCTGCCAGAGATGATTGAGCAGCCTCCGCATCTGGTTCTGATCTGGTGGGTTGGTTTAGGTTGGTGGGTTGGGTTTCATCGAACTCGGAATTTTCCATGCGGCCCATTATACCGCAGTCAGAGGTATAATCTCAACGCGTCGGTTTTCCACCCGGCTCGTCTTGTGGGGGCGGCTTTGTCGAATCGCTCCCGCGAGATGCACATCTGACGCTCTATCTCACCTTTTCTGGAGACACCATGACATTACCCCCGCTTGATCACGAATATCTGCTGAACTTTTTATCTGGTTTGTTGAATACGCCCAGTCCAACGGGCTACGCCCACCAGGCGGTTGTATATGTTCGCGAAGCGCTGGCGGCCTATCCAGAGTTGAAGCTCTCTTTAACTCGCAAAGGCGCTCTGGTAGCCACCTGGCCCGGCGAACGTGCAGATGCCCCGCGCGCCCTGACTGCCCATGTGGACACCTTGGGAGCAATGGTGAAGGAGGTCAAATCGAATGGGCGGCTCAAGCTGACCCGCATCGGTGGTTTTGCCTGGAACACTGTTGAGGGGGAAGGCTGCAAAGTCTTCACCCGGGATGGTGTGGCTGTTCGGGGCGCGCTATTACTGACCAAGGCTTCCTCACATGTCTATGGCAAGGAAGTGACAGAACTGGCTCGCGATGATGATAACCTGGAAGTGCGCCTGGATGCGCGCACCGAATCGGAAGAAGAAACGTTAGCCCTGGGCATTGAGGTCGGTGATTTTGTGGCCTTTGACCCGCGTGTAGAAATTGTCAATGGTTTCATCCGCTCCCGGCATCTGGACGATAAGGCCTGTGTGGCCTGCATCCTGACCGCGCTGAAGGCAATGCAGATCGCCGGGTTGAAGCCAACCCAAACCACCTTTCTGCATATCAGCAATTATGAGGAAGTTGGGCATGGCGCTGCGGCGGGTATCCCCCCGGAAGTGGCTGAACTGTTGGTGGTGGATATGGCTGCGGTTGGAGAAGGGCAAAATTCGGACGAATATCACGCCTCGATCTGTGTCAAGGATTCGGGCGGGCCATATCACCATGGCCTCAGCATGAAATTGCGCCAGCTCGCGATTGACCATCAAATCCCTTACCGGGTGGATATCTATCCCTATTATGGTTCAGATGGCGAAGCCTTCTGGCACGCCGGCGGGGATGTGGCGGTGGCCTTGATTGGTCCTGGCGTGGACGCCTCGCATAGTTATGAACGCACACATCTGGATGCCCTGGTGGCAACGACTCAATGGATTATGGCTTACCTGACCTCTTGAGATCAATATGAAAGTCGATGCATCCCTTCCTCCTGTTTCTCTAACGGCTATCCCGGCGATTGTCCGTGCAGCCGAGATGATGGGTTTCGATGCCATCTGGTCGACTGAGACGATGCATGACCCATTTCTGCCGGGAGCGCTGATCGCCGAACATACCCAAAAACTGTGTTTTGGCACTGCTGTGGCGATCGCTTTTGCCCGCAGCCCGGCTACGCTGGCCTACACAGCCTGGGATTTAGCGCAGGCTTCTCAAGGGCGTTTCATTCTTGGGTTGGGTACGCAGGTAAAGGCGCACGTCGAGCGAAGGTTTGGCATGCCCTGGCCGGATTCGGTGGTTGCTAAACTGCATGAGCAGATCGAAGCCATGCGAGCATTTTGGCATACCTGGCAGACGGGGGCGGCGTTGAATGTGCGGGGCGAATACTATAAGCTAAACCTGATGTCGCCTTTTTTTAACCCCGGCCCCATTCCGAATCCGGATATCCCGATCTTTATTGCCGGGGTGAATACCGGGCTGGCGCGCCTGGCTGGCGAGGTGGCTGATGGTTTTCTCGTCCACCCTCTTCACACTCCCCGCTACCTTCGTGAGGTTCTGCTGCCAGCGATTGAAGAGGGCCTGTCCCGGTCGGGGCGCTCCCGAGATAAGTTTCAGGTCGCTAATACCGTTTTTGTAGTGACTTCTCCGGAGGAAGATTTCTTTGTGCGCTCCCAGATCGCATTTTACGCCTCGACGCCTTCTTATCGTGCAGTCATGGCATTACATGGTTGGGAGCAGACGGCCGAAAAATTATCTACCCTGGCAGCGCATAAGCAGTGGGCAGAAATGCCAGCCTTGATCAGCGATGAAATGCTTTCGTCGTTTGCACTGGTTGCCAGCGCAGAAGACTTGCCCGAGCGGATATCAGCCTGCTACCAGGATCTGGTGGATCGCATCAGCCTCTACCTACCTTTTGTGCCAGGTGAACGGGATGATTTTTGGAAAGTTGTTGTGAAAGGGCTCCAGGGTACGGGTTAGCTAGCTGGTTGTGGTTGGGTAGGATGAGCAACGAAGCCCTGTTTGAGACGGATCGTGATTTCATGGTGGATTCGCAGATTGTTGCCCGTGGTGTGCACGACCCGCGCGTCCTGGAGGCCATGCGCACTGTCCCTCGGCATTGCTTCGTCCAGCCGGATTATCGCTACCTGGCTTATACCGATGGCCCTCTGCCGATTGGCAGCGGTCAAACCATCTCACAGCCTTATATTGTGGCGTTAATGTCAGAGCTGCTGCAGCTCAAAGGCGATGAGAAAGTCTTAGAGGTCGGCACGGGCTCTGGTTATCAGGCGGCTGTCCTGGCGCAGTTAGCGAAAGAAGTCCATACCATCGAGCGGCATGCCAACCTGGCGCGCTACGCCGCTTCCATTCTGGAACAGCTTGGCGTGACGAGTGTGCATGTGCATGTTGGAGATGGCACCCTTGGTTTACCCGAGCTTGCACCCTTTGCGGCAATCACGGTAACCGCAGCCGCGCCCAATGTGCCGGATATACTGCTTGCCCAGCTCAGTGAAGGTGGTCGATTGGTGATACCGGTTGGCAGTCGCGGCAGCCAATATCTTGAACGTTGGCGTCGTCAGGGTGATCACTATGACCAGGAAGACATCATCCCGGTGGCATTTGTCCCCCTTATCGGAGAGCATGGGTGGAAGCCATAGCCCGAATCAATACAAATGGGGCGTAAGCAGCGCCTGCGCCCCATTAGAAGAGTGAGATTTGTCTCAAACCCGGCTGATGGTCACGAAAACCATTGGCCGGCGTTTTGTCTTATTGTGCAGAAAGGTTTTAATGGCTTGTTCTAACTCTTCTTGCGAAGCAAAGGGATCTACCTGCAGCGTATCCTTCACCATTTTGCCTAGCGAAGAAACCAGATCATCGCCATTTCGGGGGAAGGTGAAGCCGCGGGTGACGATATCCGGTTCCTCCAGCAGCGAGTAGTCATTGCGATCCAGTGACAGGCTGACCAGCACAAAACCATCGCGCGCCAGGGCTTCGCGCTCGCGCACGACGCTCGGGCCGATATCCCCCACACTGGACCCTTCCACGAAAATATAGCCGCCTGGAACACGTTTGCCCAGCCGCATCTGGCCCTGGTCAAATTCGATCACCTGGCCGTTTTCAATGACGGCGATATGCTCATCATCCATGCCAACCTGGCGGGCGATGTTGGCGTGCTGGTACAGGTGGCGCAGTTCACCATGAATGGGAATAAAATATTTGGGACGCACCAGGTGCAGCAGCAGTTTCATCTCTTCCTGGCTGGCGTGCCCGGAGACATGCACCGGGGCGATATTTTCATAAATTACCGTTGCTCCACGCCGAAACAGGCGGTTGACAGTGCGATACACACTCTCTTCATTGCCTGGGATCGGGTGCGATGATAGGATCACAGTATCGCCGGGGATAATATCAAACTGGCGGTTTGTGCCAGTAGACAGCCGGCCCATTATAGATGATGGCTCGCCTTGCGTACCGGTAGACATCAGCACGACTTCGTGGTGCGGCAGTTTCAGGGCCTGCTCCAGGCTGATGACCAGATCTTCTGGCAAATCCAGATAGCCCAGCTTACGAGCTATCTTGGCGTTTTCTACCATGCTGGCGCCCACAAAAGCCATCTTACGTCTATGCTGAATGGCCGCATTGCCCACCTGCTGCATGCGAGAGATCAGGGAGGCAAAACTGGCGACGATGATCCGTCCCTTGGCCTTGCGAAAGACCTCCTGGAAGGCCGGGTCGATGACCCGTTCGGAGGGTGTCCAACCGGGACGGTCAGAGTTGGTTGAATCGGCCAGCAAAGCCAGCACGCCTTTTTCTGAGAGTTCGGCTAACCTGGCATAATCGGTGGGCCAGTTATCCACTGGTGTGTGATCAAATTTATAATCGCCAGAATGAATCACCAGACCGGCGGGGGTATGTATTCCCAGGCCAACTCCATCGGGGATGGAGTGGCAAACGTGGAAAAACTCCACGCTAAATGGCCCGATCTGTACGGTATCACCAGCCTGCACGGTAACGAGCTGGGCTTTGCTGAGCATGCCGCCGCGCGAGAGCTTGTTTTCTACCAGGCCGCGCGTCAGCGGTGTGGCATAAATCGGGGCGTTGATCAATTCCAAAACATGCTGGATGGCCCCGGTATGATCTTCATGACCATGGGTGATCACAATGCCGCGCACCCATTGGGTTTTATCCCGCAGGTATTGGAAATCGGGGATAATATAATCAACCCCCAGCATGTCGTTCTCAGGGAACATCAGCCCGGCGTCTACAAGCAGGATATTTTCTCCATACTCGTAGACCATCATGTTTTTGCCTACTTCCCCGAGGCCGCCCAGGGGGACAATTCGTAACTTTTTGTCAATCATATAACTTACCTCAAACTTTATTGCCTTTCCACACCATTTTAGCATGGCGGAAAAGTTTTGTCAAAGCCGCCGATCGGTGCAAAAAGCCCCCAGCTTCGACAGAAGCTGGGGGCTTACAGCTTACCAATCAGGAATTTTAATAATCGGGCATCTGCGGAGCAGCCGGACCCTTGTCCTTTTCAGGAATGTCGGTGATCAAGGCTTCGGTGGTCAGGATCATAGCAGCGATAGAAGCTGCGTTCTCCAGAGCGCCGCGGGTGACCTTAGCCGGGTCGATGACGCCATCTTCAACCATATCCTGGTATTCTTCCGAGATGACATCGTAACCGTAACGCTTATTTTTCTTCTCTTTCTGGATGCGGCGAACGCCTTCCAGAACCACAGAGCCATCTTTGCCCGCATTCTCGGCGATCTTGCGCAGCGGCATTTCCAGAGCCTTGCGAACGATATTCACGCCGATCTGCTCGTCTTCGCCTTCCATTTTGAGCTTCAGCAGAGCCGGGATGGCGTTGATCAGGGCTACACCACCGCCAGGCACAATGCCTTCTTCAACGGCAGCGCGAGTAGCGGAAAGAGCATCTTCGACGCGGTGCTTCTTTTCCTTCAGCTCGGTCTCGGTAGCAGCGCCAACACGGATGATAGCGACGCCGCCCGACAGCTTAGCCAGGCGCTCTTGCAGTTTCTCGCGATCATAGTCGCTGGTGCTCTTGTCGATCTCGATGCGGATTTGTTCGATGCGGCCTTTGATGGCAGCCGTCTCGCCCTTGCCGCCGATGATCGTGGTGTCATCTTTTGTGACCACTACCTTCTCACAGCGGCCCAGGTCAGCAATGGCAACGCTTTCCAGCTTGCGGCCGGTCTCTTCAGAGATAACCGTGCCGCCGGTCAGGACAGCGATGTCCTGCAGCATAGCTTTGCGGCGATCGCCAAAACCAGGCGCCTTGACGGCGATTACGTTCAGCATGCCCCTCAGTTTATTCAGCACCAGGGTGGCCAGCGCTTCGCCATCGATATCTTCTGCAATGATCAGCAGTTCGCGGCGACCAAGCTGCACCAGTCGCTCCAGGATGGGCACGATATCGGCTGCAGCAGAAATTTTCTTGTCATAGATCAAAATGTAAGGCTCAGAAATCGAGGCTTCCATGTGCTCGGGGTCGGTGACGAAGTAGGAGGAGATGTAACCGCGATCGAACTGCATACCTTCGACGTATTCGGTTTCAAACTCCAGGCCCTTGGATTCTTCCACGGTAATAACGCCGTCTTTGCCGACCTTGTCCATGACTTCGGCGATCAAATTGCCGATGACACGATCCTGGGCGGAGATGGAGGCCACGTTGGCGATTTCTTCCTTGGTGGTCAGTTCAATAGCCTGCTCATTAATCTGCTCGGCTACCAGCCGGGTAGCGGCTTCGATACCGCGCTTCAAGAGCATCGGGTTGGCGCCCGCGGCCAGGTTTTTCATACCTTCAAAGACAATTGCGTGAGCCAGCACGGTCGAGGTGGTGGTGCCATCACCAGCGATGTCGTTGGTCTTGGTGGCGGCCTCTTTGAGCAGCTGGGCGCCCATGTTCTCAAAGGGATCTTCCAGCTCAATTTCTTTGGCGACGGTGACGCCGTCATGGGTAATAGTGGGGGAGCCGAATTTTTTATCCAGAGCGACATTGCGTCCCTTCGGTCCCAGGGTGGTAGCCACGGCTGTGGCCAGGATTTCCATACCGCGCATTAAGCGGCGGCGTGCTTCTTCTGAAAAGATAAGTTGCTTAGCCATAACGATTTACTCCTGAAGTGATGAGGATTATTCAGAGATTACAATTGCCAACAGGTCGCTTTCGCGCAGGATGAGCAGTTTCTTGCCATCCACTTTGATCTCAGTTCCGGCGTACTTGGCAAACAAGACCGTATCGCCTTCCTTGACATCCATCGGGATATAATCGCCATCATCATCCCGTTCGCCAGGGCCAACCGAGAGAACTTTACCCTTCTGCGGTTTTTCCTTGGCTGTTTCGGGCAGCACGATGCCGCCAGCCGTGATCTCTTCCTGTTCAATAGGTTCGACGACCACGCGGCTTCCTAACGGTTTGAGCTTTAGAGACATATTAACCTCCTGATTTGGTTATTGAGACACATAGTTTCAGGTTAGCACTCTCGTACGCTGAGTGCTAACCTTTACAAATGATACCTAGTTTTGGGTGGAAAGTCAAGGGGGTTGATAGACTTCTTATAAAATACTTACACAAGTCCTGCGCAGTTATATCGGATTGCTCTCAAGGAGTGGCTGTGGCGGGTGTGGCAGTAGTGATAGGTATCAGGGTGATGGTTGGAACTGCGACCTGTCCTCCTTCGAGGCGCCTGCAAATACCTTCGCTATCCTCCACGATGCTCATCAGGGTGGGATCATCCGCGAAGGTTAAACGCACCTCTTCCAGGACAGAAATCGCCTCGGCGCAGTAATTTTCGTTCGGGCGGCTCAAAAAAGCCAGGTTTGTGCCGTATTCAACGTAATAGTAGGCTACGCTGATGTTGGTCAGCGGCAGCCCCTGAACAACCGTCTGGCCCATCTCATTCTCTTCTGCTGTGCAGCCGCGCACCGCGCATTTTAAGAGGGGCATGGCGCCCTCATAGTTGCGCGCCCGGCGGAAGATGATCCCCAACTGCCCGTAAGTCTGAGCGCTGGTCGGGTCAAGTTTCAAAGCTTTTTCAGCGTTGATTGAGGCAGCAAAGAATTGACCAATCTGTGTATAAGTTCTGGCAATTTCGATGTAGGGCAGGGGATTTTGCACCCCGATTTGTTCATTGATCTTGGCAGCCCGGTCAAAATAGTCCAGCGCTCTATCCGGGTTGCGGATGCCCTCGCGAAAGTTTTGTCCAATGCGCACATAGATAAAAGTCATGTTCGGGTTGATACGCACCGCTTCCTGGTATTGCTGTATGGCGCTGTTGTACTTTCCCAGCGTTTCCAACACATAACCATAAACGCGGTGCGTATCCATCAGGCTGCTGTCTTTTGCCACTGCCTGGGCGGCATATTTTTCTGCCTGGGTCCATTTTTGCTGGTCGGCCAGAATCTCAGCGTAATATGCCAGAGCCAAAGCATTCTCTGGATCCAGTTGGAAGGCGCGTGAGGCTTCCCGTTCAGCCTCGATCAGGAGCTCCTGCTGCTGCTCAACCTGGACGAGAGAAGCAAACGCGTACCAATCCAACACAAAAGCGCGGATGGCGCGGATGGTGCTGTCCTCTGTGTCCAGCGCAATTGCTTTGTCGGCAGAAGCCTTGGCTTCTGCCAGACGATTTAGTTTATCTGTGTCGTTCCGCAACATACTGGATGAATAGGCCTGGATGCGAGCCAGTTCGGCCCAGGCCTGGGCGTTGTTGGGGTCGGTTTCCAGGGCAGCTTTGTAGGCTTCGATGGCGTCGTTAATGCGCGGCACACCTGGGCCAGGGGTGGCATTGCTGGGGTCATCCAGTTTGCCAGCGGCGAAGTAGGCCTGCGCTTCAAGGAAATAAGAGGCAGCCATACGTGTAGGGGTAGAAGTGGGCGCCAATGGAGAGATAATCTGGCCTCGTTGGTAGCTGAGGATTAACCAGACAAACCCCAGAATTAGAGCTAACCACAGGGTAACGCGAAAGAAATTCGAACCTGGACGGCCTGGGCGAAAAGAAGGCCGTTTACCAACCAGTTCTCGATCCATTTGCTCCCTTGTCCCGTTCAATATTGCCTGTCCCATGATCTATGCAGCCCATGAATATGATCCATTTAGGGCGTAGGTGTAACCTGCACGGTGGGCGTGGGGGTTGGCGCATTGAGGCTGGCCTGGCAGACAGCCAGACCCTCCGTGGCATTGTAGACAGCAATTTCATCGTTGGGCACGCCGGTTAGCAGCGCCTGGAAAATAGGCACAGCTTCAGCGCAGCGATCTGATCGGGCCAGGGCGAAACCATAAAACCAGTAATATTCTTCCACCCTGCCATAATCCAGAGGCAGGCCTTCGACTGCGACCCCCTCCCCGGCAGTGCCACCCCGTACCGCCAGCTGCAGTTCGGAGATGGCTTTATTGTATTCGCCCTGTTTGTAATAGATGACGCCCAGATTGCCATGTAAACGGGGGTCAGCCGGGTCCACCTTGGCAGCCTCCTCGGCATATTGAGCTGCCTGGGCGAAGCGCCCGGCGGCGAAAAAGGCCCGCGAGAGTTCGGTCAGGGCCACCGTGTCAGTCGGATTCAGCGCATAGGATGCCAGTAAGGATTCCTGCGCCAGGTCATACTCCTGCAAAGCCCGGTAGGTCACTCCCAGGTACAGGTGCAGATCCGCGATATTCTGGTTGATGCCGATGGCGGTCTGAAATTCCTGCACGGCATCTTCCAGGTTTTGTGTGTTCAGTAGTACGATTCCCCGG
Source organism: Anaerolineales bacterium (assembly GCA_016935755.1). GTDB lineage: Bacteria > Chloroflexota > Anaerolineae > Anaerolineales > UBA4823 > JAFGQI01. The sequence continues at coordinate 68,571 of JAFGQI010000170.1, read as the reverse complement.
GCGCGGTGAGCTTCCAACAGGGTTGGGTCAAGACTGAGCGCCCTCTTGGAGGCGTCGGCGGCTTTGTCATAGAGCGCATTATCACTCTGGTTGATCAGGATTTCTGCATAATATGCATAAGCCAGGGCACTGTTAGGATCCAGGGAGAGGGCTTTCTTAATTTCAATTTCCGCTTCGCCATATTTTTCCTGAAAACCAAGCGCCCAGCCCAAAACAGCATGCGCGGTTGGATTGTTGGGGTTTCGCAAAAGAGCGTTTTGTGCATTGACCACGGCTTTATCATATTTACCAGTAAATGCCTGTATGCGGGCCAACTCGATGTAGTTGGAAGGGTTGGTTGGATCAGCAAAAATGGCATTTTCATAGGCTTGACTGGCTTGTGTCAGTTTTCCAGCCTGGTAAAACTCTTGAGCCTGATTTACGAATGATTCGGGGCTGCGAGTGGGCGTAGGGGTTGGGATAAACAAGGGGGGCGTGGCTGGCACGACGACCTGGTTGATATATAGAGCGGCCCCAATCAGAATAACTAACAGGGCAATTCGCCACACACTGGGGCGGCGCGTGCGGCGTGTCATGGTCCATTTGTTTCCGCGAAGATACATACTATCATAATACCATCCTCAGGGTTATGAAGCAAGACGAAGCTAAACAAACTCTAAGCCGCCGGTTTATAACATCCGCCGGATAACATCCGCCGGATAACATCCGCCGGATAACATCCGCCGGATAACATCCGCCGGATGACCTTGCCAAGACCGTCGCTCGCGGCTAGAATGGGATTACCATGCAGCCGGCTGTCGAGTTTGAGGTATTTACGCTTTTCCCTGAAGTATTTGAACCCTATCTGCAAACCAGCATCCTGCAGCGCGCCCAACAACACGGTCTGGTAGCTGTCCACCTCTATAACATCCGTGATTGGACTTCCGATCGACATCATATTACCGATGATGAGCCTTATGGCGGCGGCGGCGGCATGGTGATGAAACCTGAGCCTATTTTCGCCGCCCTTGAAAGTGTGCTGGGAGCGCCTCCTGCCTGTCCGGTGATTTTGCTCAGCCCCCAGGGGCGCACTTTTACCCAGCGTATAGCTCAGGAACTGGCAGGAGAGGGTTTTGTGGATATTTACCAGCCCCGGCGGTTGGCGCTGTTGTGCGGTCGCTACGAGGGAATCGATGAACGTGTCTGTCAGTACCTGGTAACGGATGAAATTTCCATTGGCGATTACGTGATATCTGGAGGGGAACTGGCTGCCCTGGTGGTGATCGATGCGGTTACCCGCCTGATACCGGGTGCGCTGGGTGATCCGGATGGGGCCAGCGATGATTCGCATGCCATGGGACTGCTTGAGTACCCTCACTATACCCGGCCGGCCGAGTTTCGCGGCTGGGGTGTGCCCGAGGTGCTCCTTTCTGGCGATCATGGGAAGGTGGCGCGCTGGCGGCGAGAGCAGGCTTTGCAGCGGACCTGGCAGCGCCGCCCTGATCTGCTGGCGAAGGCTCCCCTGAGTGAGACGGATCTTAAATTCCTACAGAAATTGCGCGATAAAGAAACACCCAATTCATGAGTACACATAAACGGAGGGCACCATGAAGCTTAATTACGGCAAAACATTCTTGCTCGGTTTTGGGTTCTTTGGTGTGAGTGTTATCTGGGGCGTCTACAATGCATTTGTACCGCTTTTCCTGGCGAATAAATTCGGGCTTTCGCCAGTTTGGATTGGCTTTTTCATGACCCTGGATAACATCGCTGCCTTATTGATCCAACCGCCTGTAGGCGCCTGGTCTGACCGCCTGCGCACTCCAATCGGGCGGCGCATGCCATTTATCCTGATCGGCGCTCCAATTGGAGCACTTGCTTTCGGCCTGATACCCATTGCTGCTGTCCTGCCGCTGTTTGTTGCCTGCACCAGCACCTTGCTGCTCAGCATGGCCTTCTGGCGCACGCCAGTGATTGCTTTGATGCCTGATATCACCCCCTCGAAGTTTCGCTCTCAGGCTAATGGGGTGATTAACTTTATGGGCGGCGTGGGCGCAATTATTTCCTTCCTGGTCGGCGCCAGTCTTTATGAAAAGAACCCTGCATTTCCCTTCTGGCTCGGTTCAGTGCTGGTGATCATCTCCAGCTTGCTGGTGTTTCTCTTCATCAAGGAATCAAAGGTGTATGAGGTGAGCGAAGAAAAGCCCAGTATGTTGAAGAGCCTGGAGGAGGTGTTGAAGGATCGCGATAAAAGCGCTCTGCGTATGCTGCTGGCGATCTTCTTTTGGTTCCTGGGCTACAATGCTGTAGAGGCTTTCTTCACTTTATATGCCAACAAACATCTGGGATTGCCCGAGGCGGATGGCGCACGCCTCTTGGGGCAGCTTTCGCTGATATTTGTGCTCAATGCCTTACCGGCGGGATATATTGGAGCCAGGTTTGGCAGGCGCAAAACCATTATGACGGGTATCACCCTGATGACCCTGGTTATGCTATCGATCTTTTTCCTGCCGAAAGTAACCCTCACGATTTTCGTGACGAAGCTGCCCGTTGTGGGTGTTGTGCCGGTATTGGGTCTGCTGATGATGGTTGCTGGAGCTGCCTGGGCGCTGATCAATATCAATTCACTGCCTATGGTGGTGGATATGACTGATGAATCTCGTCTCGGCACATACACCGGTTTATATTACCTGTTCTCCACCCTGGCGGCGATTGCTGGCCCCAATGTGAATGGATGGATTATCGAGCTGACCGGACGAAACTATAATTCCACGATGATGATTGCCCCATTCTTCATGATCGTAGCTTTCCTGATGATGAGCGGTGTACGGCGCGGAGAGGCAAAAGTGGTTGAAGCGGCTTAGAGATGTTAACCGCTGGCACGCATCGTGGGCGATAGCAAATGCACCCTCCGGTTCGAGCAATAACGTCTGATCTTGCAGATCTGGTACTTTTTCTAGATAAGGACCTGCTGGTGGTCAATAAGCCAGCGGGTCTGCCTACTTTACCGGACGGTTATCACCCAGAGGCCCCATATCTGGTTGGGCTGCTGAAACAGGTCTACCAGCCTCTCTGGGTGATTCACCGCCTGGATAAGGAAACCAGCGGAGTGATGGCATTCGCTCGCAACGCCGCTGCCCATCGAAACCTGAACACGCAGTTCGAGCAGCGCAAAGCCAGCAAAGTTTATCATGCCCTGGTTCGCGGCGTACCCGATTGGGCGACGATGTCTGTAGATCTGCCATTGAGGCCGGATGGCGATCGCCGGCATCGCACAGTGGTGGACGCCCAACGGGGGAAGCCGGCTTTAACTGACTTGCGCCTGATGGAAAACCTGGGTGATTATGCCCTGATCGAGGCGGCCCCACACACGGGGCGCACCCACCAGATCCGCGTCCACCTGGCTGCGCAAGGTTATTCGTTAGTGGGGGACAGGCTCTACGGCAAGAGCGCTGGATTGTTTCTGAAGGATATCCACCCTGGCAGCCTGGGGCCGGAAGGCGAAACAGCGATATTATCCCGCCTGGGATTGCATGCCTGGTCGCTGTTGTTGAGCCATCCCGCCAATGCGCAGCCCATGCACTTCAACGCGCCTTATCCGGATGACTTTGCCTCTGCTCTTTCTCATTTGCGCCATCCTGGGGGCTGAAGGCAGCCAGGCGTGCTCTTGCTTTTATTGTTCCTGATACGACCCTTGTTAACTTCTTATTAGAAATTCTGCCCGGTGGTTCGCCAATTCTTGACGTTCTCATGCCCGCATGGTATTATCATTAAGGATGAATTAGCACTCTCGTATCGAGAGTGCTAAAATATGTAGACGCCATGACAAACCTGACAGAACGACAAAAACTGATCCTGGCCTTAGTGATTCGGGATTATATCGAAACCGCTCAGCCGGTTGGCTCGCAGCGGATCGTCGATTATTACGGCCTGGATATGAGTTCAGCCACCATCCGGAATGACATGGTCGCGCTGACCGAAATGGGCTTTTTGCGCCAGCCGCATACCTCTGCCGGGCGCGTCCCCACCGAAGAAGGCTATCGTTATTTTGTGCGCCAGCTGATGGGCAATACAGAATTACCCACCACGACCAAGCGCACCATCGTTCACCAGTTTTACCAGGTAGGCCCTGATCTCGACCGGTGGATGCGATTGGCAGCTTCGGTATTGGCGCATCAGGCCCAGGCGGCCTCTCTGGTCACAGCTCCGCGCTCGGAGCAGCCGCGTTTCAAGCACCTCGAATTGATTGCCACGCGTGGGAGACAGGTCTTGATGGTCCTGGTCATGGGTGGGGGCGAGGTCAGCCAACAGATGCTCAGCCTGGCTGAACCGGTCTCACAGGAGCAGTTGAGCGAGGCTGCCCAGCAGTTAAACCAGGTCTGCCTGGGGTTGGAGCCCGAGGCGATTTCTACCCTGCGCGCTCAGGCAATTGGCCCCTTAGAACAGGATATCTTGAAACTTATTGGAGATGAGATGCACCGTTCTAACACGGGGCTGACCGGCGAATTGTATCGCGATGGGCTGACCAATGTGCTGGCGGAACCGGAATTTGGCGAGGCGGATGTGGCTCGCCGAGCGCTGCGCATCCTGGAAGAACGTCCCCTCTTGGACGATTTATTGACTCGCACAGTGCTGTCCAGTGAAATGAGCGGTGTTCAGGTCTTGATCGGCGGCGAAGGCACCTGGGAAGAACTGCGAGATTGTTCGATGATCCTGGCGCGTTATGGCGTGCCTGGCCTGGTGACTGGCACTCTGGGTGTCCTTGGGCCGATGCGAATGGCTTACGGGCGCACGATATCGACGGTGCGTTTTGTCTCAGGCTTGCTGAGTGATCTGGTTGAGGATATGCTGTTGGAATAACAACTCGCTGAATAGATATCTACGATGAGGAGCATGATTTGAGAAAGAAGTCGGAGAACCAGGAAGAAGTTAAAACTTCCGAACCTGTTGAGAGTGAGCAAGAGGCTCAAGTAATGTTGAATGCGGAACTTGAGACCTTGCGTCTGGAGCTGGCTGAAACCCGTGCAAAAGCAGAAGAATACCTGGATGGATGGCAGCGGGCACGCGCAGAGTTTGCCAACTATAAAAAACGCCAGGAACGTGAACAGGCGCAGGCATACCAGACCACATCCGGAAACATAATTAAGCGTTATTTAGAGGTCATTGATGATCTGGAACGGGCATTGAAGAATCGGCCGCAAGGCGGCGATGGCGAATCCTGGGCGAATGGGATTGAATTGGTGTACCGGAAGCTGCTGGCGATTCTGGAAAGCGAGGGCGTCAAACCTATGGGAAGCCAGGGACAGGTGTTTGATCCTGCTTACCATGAGGCAATCACATCCGAGGAAAACGATCACTTCGAAAGCGGACAGATCATCGAAGTTGTAAAACAAGGCTACTTGCTCGGGGATCGGGTGTTGCGCCCGGCGCTGGTGCGAGTGGCGCGGTAAACCAGCGTTTTAGAAGCTGGAAAGATGTTCATCGATCATATGGAGGCATAATTTTCTATGGGTAAAATTATTGGAATCGATCTGGGTACGACCAACTCGGTAGTAGCCGTTATGGAAGGCGGCGAGCCTACCGTGATCCCTTCGGCTGAGGGAGAACGCCTGGTGCCCTCAGTTGTTGCTGTAAACAAGAACCATGAGCGCATGACTGGGCGCGTGGCGCGCAACCAGGCGGTCGTAAACCCGGAGAACACAATCTTTTCCATCAAGCGATTTATGGGTCGTAAATTTAACGATCCTGAAGTACAGCGGGCAGTCTCACGCGCTCCCTACAAGGTAACTCAAGCCCCGAATGGGGATGTGCGCGTGGTTTTGGATGGCAAGGAATACTCGCCACCCGAAATTTCTGCCATGATTTTGAGCAAACTCAAGGCCGATGCAGAAGCCTACCTGGGAGAGGCGATTACCCAGGCTGTGATCACAGTGCCGGCTTACTTTAATGACGCGCAGCGCAATGCCACCAAGGATGCTGGCAAAATTGCTGGGCTGGACGTGCTGAGAATCATCAATGAACCGACTGCCTCATCTCTGGCGTATGGCCTGGACAAGAAAAAAGACGAGGTCATTGCTGTCTACGATCTGGGTGGCGGTACGTTCGATATTTCCATCCTGGATGTGGGTGATGGCGTCTTCCAGGTGCGTTCCACCAGCGGCGACACTTTCCTGGGCGGCGATGACTTTGATCTGCGCATCATTGACTATCTCGCCGATGAGTTCAAGCGCGAGCATGGGATTGACCTGCGCGGGGATCGCCAGTCGCTGCAGCGTCTCAAGGAAGCGGCAGAAAAGGCCAAGATCGAGCTTTCTACCCTGATGCAAACCGAGATCAATCTGCCCTATATCACTGCGGATGCCAGCGGGCCCAAGCATTTTGTGATCACGCTCACCCGGGCGAAGCTGGAGCAGCTGACCGGCGATCTGGTTGAACGAACGATGGGCCCGGTCCGCCAGGCGTTGAAGGATGCGGGGGCGCAGGCTTCTGAAATTAACGAAATCGTCCTGGTGGGTGGAATGACCCGTATGCCAGCCGTTCAGGATGCCGTGCGGAAGCTCTTCAACAAAGAGCCTCACAAAGGGGTCAATCCGGATGAGGTCGTGGCAATTGGCGCGGCCATCCAGGCAGGGGTTTTGGGCGGCGAAGTCAAAGATATTTTGCTGCTGGATGTCACCCCGCTCACCCTGTCTGTTGAAACCCTGGGCAGCGTAGCCACTCCGCTGATCGAGCGCAATACCACCATCCCGACGCGGAAATCGCAGATCTTCTCTACTGCCAGTGATATGCAATCTCAGGTTGAAATCCATGTGGTCCAGGGCGAGCGCCCGATGGCGACGGATAATAAATCTCTGGGCCGGTTCATCCTGGATGGCATTCCCCCTTCGCCGCGTGGCGTTCCGCAAATCGAAGTTACCTTTGATATCGATGCAAATGGGATTATCAAAGTAACTGCCCAGGATAAAGCCACAGGCCGCAGCCAGCATATCACGATCACCGCCTCTTCAGGTCTGTCGGACTCGGAAGTCGAGCGGATGCGCAAGGATGCTGAACTGCATGCTGATGAAGACCTGCGCCGCAAAGAACTTATTGAAGCGCGCAACCAGGCCGATAACGCGGCTTATGCTGCGGAGAAAGTATTGAAGGATTTGGGCGAGAAAGTCCCCGCTGATTTGAAAAAGAGCGTGGAAGATGGCGTTTCGAAAGTGCGCCAGTTGCTCAGCGGTGAAGATGCCAATGCCATCCGGCAGGCGACAGATGAACTTAACCAGGTCTTACAGCAGGTTGGCGCGGCGGCTTACCAGCCCAGCGGACCTGCGGCTGGCGCCCCAGAACCTGAACCACAAGGCGACTCAGGCAGTGAGTCAGGTGGGGAAGATGTAGTTGACGGAGAGTTCCGCAATACCTAGCCTTACAAGCTGAGTGGGAAGGCGTAAGCCTTCCCACTCTATTGAAGAAAAAATGACCCAACGCGACTACTACGAAATCCTGGAAGTACCACGCAGCGCTTCTCCAGATGACCTGAAAGCGGCTTTTCGGCGGCTGGCTCGCCAGTATCATCCTGACGTAAACAATGAGCCTGACGCAGAAGAAAAGTTTAAAGAGATCAACGAAGCTTATGCAGTGCTTTCTGATCCTGAAAAGCGCGCCGCGTATGACCGTTTTGGTCACGCAGGGGTGCGCGGTCCCGGCGGGAGCCAGGATTTCACGGTAGACTTTTCCGATTTCGCCGATATTTTCAGCGATTTATTCGGTTTTGGCGGTTTTGGGCGCAGTTCTACCCGCTCTCGCAATGCCCCCCGGCGCGGCGCCGATCTGCAGTATCGCCTCGATTTGACTTTTGAAGAAGCTGTTTTTGGAGTCGAAAAGGAGATTGAGATCTCCCGCGATGAGGTATGCAGCCGGTGCGGCGGCAGCGGGTCCGAACCAGGCACGAAACCTATCCGCTGTTCGACCTGCAATGGGTCTGGAGAAGTCCGCCAGGTGCGCCAGACTATTCTGGGATCAATGGTGCAGGTGGCTACATGTCCGAACTGTCGTGGGCAAGGGGAGATCATCTCCACGCCCTGCCATACCTGCCAGGGACGAGGTCTGGAGCGGCGGACGCGCAAGAAAATGATCGAAATTCCTGCCGGTGTGGACACTGGCACTCAAATGCGCCTGGCCGGGGAAGGGCAGCCGGGGATCAATGGCGGGCCAAACGGGAATCTGTTTATCGCTATTCAGGTTAAGGCGCACAAATACTTTCGCCGGCGTGAATTTGATATCTTGCTCGACCTGAATGTGAACATTGCCCAGGCCACCATGGGAGCGGAGGTTGAAATCCCGACGGTAGATGGCCCGACCACCTTGAAGATCCCTGCTGGCACCCAGCCTGGCAAAATTCTATACCTGCGAGGTCAGGGCGTGCCGAAACTGCGCAGCAACGGGCGCGGCGACCAGCTTGTGATCGTAAATGTGGAAATCCCGACCCGTCTCACAACTGAACAGCGCCAAATCTTTGAACAGCTGGCAAAGAGTCTTGGAAGTGAGGTGCGCCCCCAGGAGCGCAGTTTCCTGGACTGGCTGAAGGAAACATTAGGTGGGTGAGCCCGAAGCCAGCTGGCTGGAAGTATCTCTTATGGTGGACAGTGAACTGGTAGAACCAGTCGCGGAGGTTTTATCGCGCTTTTTATCCGATGGAATTGTGGTCGAAAGTACCTCGGTGACTGCCAACCCGGATGATTCTGAAGGTCATTCGGTTGGCCCTCTGCGTGTTTTTGGCTATCTCCCCGTCGATGACATGTTAGAAACCAACCGTCAGCGCCTGGAAGAAGCATTGTGGTACCTGGGACGCATCCGACCGCTTCCCGCGCCCCAGTTTCGCCTGATCCAGCAAACCAATTGGGCGGAATCCTGGAAACAGCACTATCATCCGATTCAGATCGGCAAGCGCTTGATTGTCATCCCTGCCTGGCTGGAACCATCCACAAATGATCGCATCCCGGTGCGAATTGATCCTGGGATGGCATTTGGTACCGGCACTCATCCAACCACGCAGCTTTGTCTTGAGTTTGTTGAAGCGATCCTGACCAGCAGCCAGGACGATCCAGCCCCCCAAAGGGCGGAGGTGATTGACCTGGGCTGTGGGACAGCTATTCTGGCTGTGGCTGCTCTCAAGCTTGGGGCAGCCCGCGCCTTGGGTGTGGATATCGATCCTGAAGCCATAAAAGCGGCTGTAGAAAACGCCGCCAGTAATTCTGTTCTAGAGCATCTGGAGTTGGGCGTAGGCTCGTTGGATGAAATCCTGCGCGGGGATTTTTCCCTGCGTACAGCCGACCTGGTGCTGGCCAACATCCTGGCCCCTGTTTTGGTGCGTTTATTGGATGAAGGCCTGGGCCAACTGCTAAACCCCGCTGGGCAGCTCATCCTCTCTGGCATCCTGGCTGAACAATCTGCCGAGGTGGAAGAAGCTGCCGCGAAAAACGGTTTGTGGCTGGTCGAAAAACGCCAGTTGGGTGATTGGGTAGCGCTAAGGGTTGCCCGTACGCCCCACCAGATTTAAGAGTCGGGTAGTTTTCTCTTGCTGTGCAGGGCCGCCTGCGCTCTTCGCCGTTCTTTCCGCACCCAATTAATCACTCTCTTTTGCCACGCAGGCCGATACAGGATCTTTCGCAGAGCGCCAGCCAGTTCGGGGTCGGTTTGTTTTTCTTCTAATATTTTTAGGCTCTCCTCGAAGGGGAAAAACGTGCTGGTGGCTTTCAATCGGGCTACCCGGCGGAGATCCAAAGGATGGCTAAAGGTTGTGCAGCGATCCAATACCCCGTGTACACGCAGGTAGATCATCGTCCTCAAGCATTTTTCGCAGCGCCCACAATTATAGGCTCCACCTGGGTTAGACAGGCACACTCTCAGGGATTGAAGCGCAATATCATGTTCGGCGAGTAGAGCAATTTTCCCAACCCGTGAGATTTCTAACCCATCATGTATGAATTCCAGAGTCTCTGAGCTCCAAAATGGATCCAGATGGGGGTGCGACCCAAAAGGCACCAGGGTGGGCTCGGTGTAGCTGGCAGCGATGTAGATGCGTTTAAACTGCTGGGCCAGCAAATGCCCCACGCTGGCCATGGCTGCGCCATGCGAGTAACCCCAGAACAGGTATTGGTCAAGGAAAGAACGAATATTGGTATCAACCTCGATCACCCCTTTGCCAAAGTGTTGGCCAACTTTTCGCACCATTTCGGATGCCTGGCTGCGGATGGATTGACGCTCGTGGGGGATGTCGAACCCCTGGATAAAGATCAAATCTGTGATCTCGTCACGGTTTTTCAAGAAAGAGTAGAACGAGTCAACCCCGCCGGAGAAAAACACGCCTACTCGGTCAGCCTCTGTCCGCGGGGTCGCCTGTGGGGTTGCTCCCTGAATTTCGATGGGTTTCATCCCTGGTTTCCAGGAGTGAAAAACAGACTGGATTTCTTGAATGCCGGACAGGAAACGAGGGCTGACATTTCCTTCGACAACACAGGCGGCCCTTTGCTTCATACAGGGCAGGAGAGCGATGGCTAGAAAAGTTTCCAGATTTCCGGACAGTTCACAATCATCGCTTTGGTAGTAGATATCATGCTGTCTGGTGCCCATTTGTAATACGCCGTGCACCCGATGGCCTGCTTCAGAAATTTCTGCCGGAAAAATATGCATGCTGGTCATATCGTCACCTTATTTGCTGGATCATCTTATCAGGTCAAAACCTGCCGTTAGGATGGCTTCAACACCTGGAAATGCCAGAGCTGTGTGGTCAGGATCCCGGTTAGCAATCTGCCGAGGTTTACTTTTCCATTCTGGTGCAGCTGCAGCAAACGAATTATCTCTCGGGTTTTAAAGTACCCGCTCTCTTCAAGCGCGCCGGGTTGCATCAGTTCACTCGCCCAGATGGGCAATCGAGCGGAGCGCCACCATATATTTTCCGGAGCAGACAGCCCCTTTTTAGGGCGTTGGAGCACAGGCGCCGGCAAGCGTCCCTGCATCCCATGACGTAACAAACGTTTGTTTTCATGCCAGCCCAGTTTGACCCGTGGACTGAAGCGAGCCGTAAACTCCCATAATTGATGATCCAGGAAGGGTGGGCGGGCTTCCACGGAGTGCGCCATGCTCATCCGATCCATCATCAGGTTGACATAATTTGCCAATCGGGTCTGGCTCTCCAGATATAACATCTGGTGGAGTGGATGGTATCCCTGGATTGTCTGGGCGTATTGTTCATGCCAGACCTGAAGTAAACTGGGAGGCGGTTCGCCCTTCAGGAGAGCTTCAATCTTTCTAGGCAGATCAGCGCGCTGCCATAAAATATAGCGTTGAATCGGATCTGCACTCCCCTGAAGCAAAACACGCCGGCTGCCTCGAAATACTGGCGCAGCCAGGTTCGCGACCAGACCGCGCAGGCTCGGTGGCAGGCGCAAAAAGGGTCTGACTCGCTGGTCTCCCTGATACCAGGGATAGCCACCCAACAGTTCATCCGAGCCTTCGCCAGTCATGACAACCTTATATCCTGCCTGATGGCAGGCCTGGTATAACAAATATAACGCTACGCTGGTTCCAGAACACTCAGGCTCTTCCAGGCGGTTGACAACCCTGGGCAATAGATCAAAGTCTGCCAGAGTAAAAACTATTTCGGTATGCTGGCTCCCGATAAATTGCGCCGTTGCTCTCGCCTGGACGGCTTCATCTCGCTCCCAATTGGCGAAGCCGATGTTGAAAGTTCGGATGGGCGCTCCACTCACTTCGGTGAGCACAGCCGCCAGCGCAGATGAGTCAATGCCGCCGCTCAGCAGAGAGGCAACCGGGACATCGCTCATCCGCCAGGCGTTTACAGTTTCGATCAGCTGTTCAATAAACTCCTGGCTTGCCTGGCGCAAGGAAAACCGGATTTGTTCTGAATCTGACGAATAGCGAAGCTGCCAGTAAGCGCGAATATTCACCTGCCCACCCTGGCAAATCAGGATATGGCCTGGCGACAGCTTGAAAATACCCATGAAAGCAGTCCACGGGCAGGGGATAAAGCCGATCTCGAACAGCCGCCAAAGCGCCTCCGGGTTGGCCTGGCGGGGAATCTCTGGCATGAGTTCCAGGATAGGCAGGATTTCGGAGGCAAAAGCCAGCTTGCTTCCCGAATGGGCGTAATACAGGGGCTTGATTCCGAAGCGATCGCGCCCCAGGATCAGGCGCTGCCGCTTTTTCTCCCAGAGTGCAAAAGCGAACATACCTCTCAGACGGCTGAAAGCTTCATCTCCCCACTGTTCATATGCATGGACGACAGTTTCTGTGTCTGTGCAGGTAGAGAAGAGATGGCCAGCCGCCTCGAGTTCACAGCGTAAAGCGGGGGCATTAAAAATTTCCCCGTTTAGAACCAGCCAGATATCTTTATTTTCGTTGCTGATGGGTTGGTGTCCGCCAGTGAGATCAATGATACTCAACCGGCGGACTGTCAAGCCAATACCCTCATCGGTGTACACACCTGCATCATCCGGCCCACGATGCTCTAGCAGGTTGTTGACTCGCTCGAGTCTGTCTCTGGGGAGATCAGGTGAAATGAGGCCGGATAAGCCACACATTGTAAAAAAACTGGCTTAAAAAATCACGTCTGTTCTTCAGGGTCGTTTTTGGGCGATTCTCCCGAGCCAATTCCCAGCGGAACCCATTTCTTGGGATCTTTCAGGCGATGCTGGATGCCGCTCCGTTCGTGAACCTCATCAAAGGTCTCAGGTTTGATAAACATCTGCTCACCTTCCAGCAGACCAAAGACACCGCTCTGACCAGGCTCGGGGCGTTTAACGCCGCGGAATTGGGCTGAACGGCTGGGCAGGTAGTCGGTTGGCTCTTCGTAGGTGGTTACATACCCTTCGTAGTTGCGCAGCACGACTTTATGGTCAGACATGCTGAGCAGATAATTGGGCGAGACCGGGATCTTTCCACCGCCGCCCGGCGCGTCAATAATGTACTGGTGGACGGCATAACCTGAGGTATGCCCCCGCAGACCCTCCATGATCTCGATGCCCTTGGCGACCGGGGTGCGGAAGTGCCCTGCGCCTTCTACCAGATCGCACTGGTAGAGATAGTACGGGCGCACACGGATGCGCACCAGCTTGTGAACCAGCTCGCGCTGAATGTGCACGTTATCATTGACACCCGCCAGCAGCACAGCCTGGTTGCCCAGCGGGATGCCCGCCCGGGTGAGCCGGTCGCATGCTTCGGCTAATTCAGCCGAGATTTCATTGGGATGGTTGACATGGATATTCATCCACAAAGGATGGTATTTTTGCAGCATATCTGTCAGTTCAGTGGTGATACGCATCGGCAGGAAGACCGGTACGCGCGACCCGATGCGCACAATCTCGATATGCGGTATCTCGCGCAGGCGGCTGAGAATCTCCTCCAAAATTTTAGGCGCCAGGACGAGCGGATCGCCCCCAGACAGCAGCACATCCCTGACCTGCGGTGTGTGCTTCAGGTATTCAATCTGCATTTCGAATTCGGCCCGCGAGAAGGTCGCTGAAGGATCGCCAACGATGCGCGAACGGGTGCAGTAGCGGCAGTAGGAAGCGCATTGGGTGGTCACCAGCATCAAGACGCGATCTGGATAGCGGTGCACCAGCCCTGGCACTGGCGAGTGGCGATCCTCTGCCAGCGAATCCTCCATCATCGCGGTGAAAGGGACCAGTTCGGAGTCAGTGGGGACAACCTGCTTGCGCACCGGGTCATCCGGATCATCTGGGTTGATCAGCGAAATAAAATAGGGCGTGATATCCACACGAAACAGGTTGGCGGCAGACAGAGCTCTGCGCTCACTATCTGTCAGCGGTAAAACGCGTTCAAATTCCTCAACGGTATTGATTCGGTTGCTTAGCTGCCAACGCCAGTTGTTCCACTTATCATCAGAAATGTCTGCGTAGGCTTTAGCTCGCTTGGATGTGAAAGGTGTAGATGCCATGAAGTCTCTCCTTATCAATAAACAAAATAAACCATTCATACACGGCAAGTATTACGCCGAGAGATTCCACCAGGTTTCACATGCTTATTGGAAGGCTGGTGGATCATGATCGGTGCGGAAAAATCCGGTAAAAAAGTCAGTCCAAAACCACACCATATCTCAATGAATTGTAAAGGATAATTGATCTTGGGTCAAATGAAGATGCTCTCAAGGTCGATAAATTATGGCGATATCAGAATAATTGTGCTGGAAAGGTAAGTGATATCTGATACAGGTTGGCCTTCTTCGTAAACGACCAGCAGCACCTCGGTGGCGGCAGCAACTGTATAAGGTACTTCCGCGGCGAAGAAGCCATAGCCTCCGGGCACCGGGATGCTGACTCCTGCCAATCGCTGCCCCAGCACGCGGCCATCTTCGGCAATTAAAGCCACCCGCAAGGGCAGATCCTTGTTGGGTTGGGCCAGACCAGCTACATACACCAGTCCACCCTGGATGAGCGCCTTCGGGGCTGGTTCCTGAATGACGATCTTCTGGTTCACGGCAGTCGGGGGATTGAGTTCAGTCACGCCTGTCGATAGCAGAATCAGGTTGACTGAGTTCACATCGATCAGACGACCAAAAACATCTTCTACGCTGATGACCAACCGGCCCGTTTCGGCCGCGCCGCTGATTTCGAAATCTAGCGTGGTATTGACATTCCCAACCTGCCAGGGCAGCGTGCCGAATATTTTTACCTGCCGGGCCAGCATGCGCCCATCCTCGCCATACAACTCCACGCGGACAACCTTCCCAACCTGCGATGTCAATTTGGCGGACACCTGGATTGGTGAGGTAACCAGGGAAAGTTCGCCATATCTAAATATCTGGATTCGCCCTTCCGGGGTTTCGGGCAGCGGCGTGGCTGTAGGCGGCGTAGAGAGCAGGGTTGGTGTAAGAGCAGCGGCCTGGCTCTCTGTGGGTTCGAGGGTCGGCTCAGGTGTGGATTCGGGGGCGAGAATTTCTGTAACCGTTTGCGTGTGGGTCGCCGAGGGCGTCTTTGTGCGGGTCGCTTTCGATGTTGGGGTTTTTGTAATGGCCAGTTTGGTCTGAGTCTTGGTGGCTGTCGATGATGCCAGACGTGGGGTAGGTGAGGCCAGCCGGGTTGGAGGGGGTTTTAATCCACTTGCTTCTAATGTTTGTGCAATTGCGGTTGGGAGATATTCAGTTGGAATCGGTGTGGCCAGGCTGTTCTGCGGCTGACCTGAACAACTACTGAGCATGCCAGCGACGAGCAGCCCGGCCATTAAAATGGGGAATCTCATGCCTGGCCCTTACCCTGGGAGTGGGAAATCATAGGCCATATATTGCACCGTACTTGGTCTGCAGGTAGCGCATATAAGGCTGTGGATCAATCTTGGATGCGGTGATCCGCTGTACCATTTCTTGGGGTTCGAATTTTGCGCCGTGACGGTGCAGATTTTCACGCAGCCAGCCCAGCAGGCTGGAGAACTCCGCTGTGCGAATCTGGTCTTCCAGGTCGGGGATGTCTCGATGAATGCTCTCCCATAACTGCGCCGAAATTAGGTTGCCCAGGGCATAGGTTGAGAAGTAGCCGATCAGGCCCATTGACCAGTGCACATCTTGTAAGACGCCCAACGTATCCGTCGGTGGGGTGACCCCCAGATAGTCTTTCATGCGCATGTTCCAGGCTTCGGGCAGGTCACGTACTTCCAGGCTGCCCTCGATCAGGGCGATCTCGATCTCCAAACGCAGCATGATGTGCAGGTTGTAGGTCGCCTCATCCGCTTCTACGCGGATAAAAGTGGGCTTTACCAGGTTGATCGCCTTATAGAACTGATCCAGATTGATCTTGCCGAGTTGGGCAGGGAAATAAGTCTGCATGCGCGGGTAGAAATATTCCCAGAAAGGCAGAGAGCGACCAACCAGGTTTTCCCACATGCGTGATTGCGACTCGTGCAGCGCCAGGGAGGCGCCGTGTGCCAGGGGAAGGCGCGCCAGGGCGTGATCGACGCCGAGTTCATAGAGCGCATGGCCGGCCTCGTGCATCGTGCTGAACAGACCCGAGACCCCGTTGTTTTCTGGAAAGCGGGTGGTGATCCGCACATCATCGATGCCAAAGCCCTGGGTGAAAGGATGAGGGGCGCGGTCCTGTCGCCCGCGAGTCCAATCATAACCAAAGCGGGTGATCACATCCACCCCGAAATCCCATTGTTTTTGTTCATCATAATGCTGATGTATGAAGGCATCCTCAGGCGGAGTTTGCCTGGAGATTGCCTGGATCAGGGCTACCTGCTGTGGGCGCAAAGCCTGGAAGATTGCCTGTACATCGGCTGTTTTCAGGCCGGGCTCGTAATCGTCCAACAGCGGGTCGTAGATATGGTCATAGGGGGCAAATAAGGCCGCGTAACGGCGGCGCAGCTCGAAAATTCTTTCCAACACTGGCTGAAACAGGGCAAAATTATTCTCGGCCCGGGCTTGCTGCCAGACCGGATGCGCCCTGGCAGAAGTCTGGGCAAACTCAGCCACCAGTTCAGTCGGTACACGGGTGCTTTTTTGGAAGTGGCGGTGGGTAACCTTGATCAACCGGGCATCGTCCGAATCCGGATCAATCTGGTCTGCATAAGGCAGCAATTCTTCTAGCAGGTTCCCCACCTCTGCTGATGTAAATTTTAGGTGCGCAAGCGTTTCCAGGGTGCTGAGTTGATAAGAGCGTCCCTCGGTGCCGCCTTCAGGCATATAGGTTTGTTGGTCCCAGGCAAGCAGGGCAGCTGAAGAGTTGATATCGTGAATCTCGTTGAGCAGGGTCTTTAACTGAGTGAGTTTGGATTGCATGAAATTTTCTCCACTGAGGCAATGTTATGTATTCTGAGAACAAGCCAAATGTTCGTTCCCCATGATTTTACCTTAAGTCAAGTATTCCTTACCAGTCACGGCCTTATCAATGTATGATGATGAATGGCGGGGGCGCGGCTAAGCATTTAGCGTCGTTTCAAGAAAGGCGCTGGTTTCTTCAAGGCTGAGGGCTTTGGCAAAGAGATACCCCTGTCCGTAGTCGCAGCCCAGTTCCTTGAGCTGGAAGAGTTGATTCGGAGTCTCGATTCCTTCTGCACAGGCGCGCATGCCCAGGTCATGCGCCAGGCGGATAATCGTCTTGATGATTTCGGTTTGAGGGGTCTGCTCCTCAATTTGTTGGACAAACGAGCGGTCAATTTTCAGGGCGTTGATTGGGAACTGCCGCAGGTAAATCAAGGATGAATAGCCGGTCCCGAAGTCGTCAATGTGAATTTCGACCCCCATGCCCTTCAAGGTGTTGATGACTTCAGAGATGGTTTCGTTATATTCGATTACAGTTTGTTCGGTGATTTCGAGCCCCAGGGTGTGTTCCGCCAGCCCCGTCTCTGCCAGAATTCCCTGGATGGTGGCGAGCAGATCGGGCTGAGCAATGAGCTTACTGGTGATATTAACGTTTACTTTTAAGGGCGGGTCTTGGGGATATTGACTTTGCCATCTTCGCGCCTGCTGGCAAACCTCTCTAAGCACCCAGCGATCCATAGAGTTGATCAAACCGGTTTCGTAAGCTACAGAGATAAATTCTTTGGGAGCGATCAGCCCCTGCCGGGGATGCTGCCAGCGGATCAAGGCTTCGAAACCCCAGAGTTTTTCCGTCTTCAGATCGAAGATAGGCTGATAATGAATGCGCAACTGTTCAAGGTCGATCGCCAGGCGCAAATCGGCTTCGATCTCGACCCGCTTCAGGATGCGCTCGCGCATGCTGGTAGTAAACACAGCATAAGTAGCTTTGCCTTGCATTTTTGCTTCGTACATGGCGATGTCGGCGTCCCGTAAGACATCCTCGGGGTGGCTGTATGTCTGATGGCCAAGTACGATCCCGATACTGGTGGTGATATAGACCTGGTGCTCGGGGAGGCGGATGGAGGATGTAAATTGCCGCAGTACCCATTCGGCGATTTCGCTGGCTGCAGCATGATCGCGGATATCCTCCAACAGGATTACAAATTCATCACCACCCAACCGCGCCACAGTGTCGGTGGCGCGCAGGTTGCCCCGCAGAATATTGGCTATGGCAACCAGCAGTTGGTCGCCTACTGGATGCCCGAGGCTGTCATTCACGTTCTTAAATTGATCCAGGTCCAGGAACAGCACAGCGTAAAGAAAATCTTTGCGTCTTCTGGCCCGTTCAATCGCATTACGCAAACGATCCATGAAAAGCGATCGGTTCGGCAGGCCTGTCAGTCGATCATAAAAAGCATCGTGTACCAGGCGAGCTTCCGCCACCTTGCGGGAAGTAATGTCGGTTTGAGAGCCAGCCATCCGGCTGACCACATCATTTTGATCTCTGACAGCCAGACCACGGCAGAGCACCCAGCGGTAGCTTCCATCTTTGTGCTGGATGCGATGTTCGTTCTCGAAGTGTTCTGTCACCCCGCGAATATGCCTGGAGATATCCAGCTTGACCTTTTCTACATCTGTTGGGTGAACTCGCTCCAGCCATTCTTTGGGATCATCGCTGATCTCGCTTTCATCGTAGCCCAGCATCTCTTTCCAACGGGATGAGAAAAAGACTCGATTGGTTTTCAGGTTCCAATCCCAGATGCCGTCATTTGCCCCCTGGAGGGCGCGGGCATAGCGATCTTCGCTTTCGCGCAGGGCCTGCTCCACACGGCGGCGTTCCTGGAGTTCATGCTGGGCATTTTGGTACAGCCGGGCGTTTTCCAGAGCAACGGAGGCGTAATCGGCCAACGAAACCAGCATCCTTTCGTCCCGCGCGTCGAAGGCGCGTTGGTTGTGCCGGTTGATCACAGAGAGCACGCCTAGCGGTTGGCCCTTGGCCAGGATGGGCACATACAAAAGACTGTTAACCAGAAACCCGGTGACGACTTTAACCGTCGAGCCGGCTGCCTGGCTGTCAACACGCAAGGGCTGCTTGGTTTTAAAGACTTCACCCACCAGCGAGTCTTGTACAGGCAAGCGCATGGTGCGGGTGGTGTCTGCATCGATGTTTTTTACCGCCCGCGTCAGCAGTTGGCCGGAATTCGGATCCAGCAGCGCCAGGAAGCCTTCTTCAGCGTGGGTAAGCTGTACACCCGCCTCGACAATACGGCGCAGCACCTGGCTTGGGTCCAATGTCGAGGTGATGCTTTGGCCAATCCTTACCAGGATGTTCTGCCAATTCACCTGTTCTTGCAGTTGGATCGTCAGCCGGTCCTTTTCATCCCTCAGGCGGGTCTCTGATAGAGCCTTCGTGATTGCCTGGTCGAGCTGTTCGGCATCTACGGGTTTGGTCAGGTAATCTTGAACGCCAAGGCGGAATGCATCCGTCGCTACTTGCTCTGAGCCATGAGCAGTGACCAGGATCGTTGGGACGCTGCGCTCTTCTTTGGCTAGAATACGCAGCAAATCTAACCCACTCATATCCGGCATTTCCAGATCCAATAGCATCAGATCAGGCGGCGAGGCGCGCACGGCCTGAAGCCCTGCCTGGGCAGAATAGACCACGCGAGCGGAATAGTTCAGGCTGGGCAGGAGTTGTCCCGCGACAAAATCTGCCAATTCCTGGTTGTCATCCACTACGAGGATAAGTTCATTACTCACAAGACCCCTGCATTTAGGACCCTATTGTTGTGCCTGCCTAATTATAGCGGAAAAGTCAGAAGTTGGCGGAATTCCTCATAAAGAATATCCACCAGGGCATTTGGATCCCTGGTGGATAGTAAAGCCACTAAACTGCGTGTTATTCGTATCTTAAAGCTTCGACAGGTTCCAGGCTGGCGGCACGGTTGGCAGGATATAGGCCAAAGAACAGGCCCACAGCGGTTGAAAAAACGGTCGCCAGCAAAACCACATCCATGCCAATGGATGGGACAATGGGGGTGTTTTGAGCCGCGGCAATTTCCCTAACAACTAATGAAATTGCTGCGCCGAGACCAATCCCGATTAAACCCCCGATCAAGCTCAGCAAAGAAGATTCTGCCAGGAATTGAACCAGGATATCAATCTTGCGCGCTCCCAGGGCTTTGCGCAGGCCAATCTCGCGTGTGCGTTCGGTGACGGAGACCAACATGATGTTCATGATGCCGATCCCGCCTACCAGCAGTGAGATGGCAGCAATGCCTCCCAGGAAGATGGTTAGAACACTGGTAATTGTCTTGGCTGTATCCAGAAAGTTCTGTTGAGTCAGGATGGTAAAGTCGTCTGCTCCAATGGCAGTGCGGTGGCGTGTGCGCAGGATCTGGGAGATTTCCTCCCCGGCCTGCGGCACTAATTCTGCGCTGGCTGCCTGAACCATTACCAGATCGACGCGATTGGCCGGGGAGCGTCGGATCAGACGCGTTTGGGCAGTAGTTAGCGGCACCAGGACGCGATCATCTTCATTCGAGAAGCCAGAGCCGCCACGCGATTGAAGCACGCCGATGACCCGAAAAGGACGCCCTTCGATCCGCACGGTCTCTCCCACCAGGCCCGTTGTGCGCCCGAACAGCTGGTCAGCCACTTCACTGCCCAGCAAGACCACCGAGGCCTGCCCGAGCATGTGTTCCTGGCTGATAAACTCGCCCTCGCTGACTTCCGTATTGCGCACCGGTGCATATTCGGGAGTGACACCCTCGATGCTGGTGTTCGTGCTCTCGCCGCCGGCGGATACCTTGCCATCTCCGCGCAGCATGGGGGCGACGCCTCCCACGGATGGCGCCTGGAGAGGGTCAGCCATGGCTTCTGCGTCGCTCAGGGTCAGTGGTTTAGGGTTACGCACCTCATCAGAGCCGCCGCGAAAAACAAACAGCAAATTCGTGCCGATACCCTGGATGGATCCGGTGATCGAATTTTCTGCTCCCCGCCCGATCGAGACGATGGCGATCACGGCGGCGACGCCGATCACGATCCCGATGATCGTAAGGCCAGAGCGCATTTTGTTGGACGATAAGCTCTCCAGAGCCTCGATAACCGATTGTAATAGTTTCATTTTTACTCCTCCACCACAACGCCATCGCGGATGTGGATGATCCTTTGGGATTGGGCGGCCACATCCGGGTCGTGGGTGACGATCACCAGGGTTGTGCCGCGCTCCCGATTCAGTGAGAGCAGCAGATTCATAATCTCTGTCCCAGACTGGCTGTCCAGATTGCCGGTAGGCTCGTCAGCCAGGATTATTGCCGGGTCATTGACCAGGGCGCGAGCAATTGCTACACGCTGCTGCTGCCCACCAGAAAGTTCGTTGGGACGATGGTAAATCCGGTCGCCCAGCCCGACAGCCTCCAGAGCTGAGCGCGCCCGGTCTTTCCGCCCGCTGGTGATGGCGGCATAGCGCATGGGCAGTTCAACATTGGCGAGCGCGGTGGCGCGGGGAAGCAGATTGAAGCTCTGGAAGACGAAGCCCACTTTGCGGTTGCGGATGGAGGCCAGCTGGTCATCCTTCATATTTGATACTTGTTCGCCATCCAGAACATATTCGCCAGAAGTGGGACGATCCAGGCAGCCAATGATGTTCATCAAAGTGGATTTGCCGGATCCGGAAGGCCCCATAATGGATACGATTTCGCCTCGCGCAATCTGGGTGGAAAGGCCGCGCAGTGCGTGAACCTGTACTTCACCCATCTGGTATGTCTTGATCAGGTTTTCGGCCTGAATTACCCATTCAGTCATGGCTGCCTCTATCTGACGAAGGGTGGAGGCCCATTCGTCTCGAACTCCTGGGGTGGGTTGAGCACAATCTGCTCTCCAGCTTGCAGAGCGCCATCCAACACTTGGCTGTACTGCTCGGATGATGCGCCCAGCTTGATTTCTACCAGGGTGAGCTGGTTGTCGCGCAGCACATACACCACACGTTTACCGTCTTTGATCCTTACCGCCCGGTTGGGCACCTGGATTACATTCTCGACTTGATCCACCAGGATGTTCACCGCAGCGGTCATGCCGGGTTTCACGTTTTCATCCGCATTGGTTAGCTCGACCGTCACTATGAAATCTACCACACCCTGGGTGGAGACTCCGACGCGGTCAATGTCGATGACCAGGCCGTTGTATTCCTGTCCCTGGATGGCGTCGAAGGTCAGAATAGCTTCCTGATCCAGCTGGATGCGGTTGATATCCACTTCTGAGACTTTCACGTCAACCAGCAGGCGGGACAGATCATCAATTTGAAAGGCAACCGCGCCCGAGGCGACTTGATCCCCTGGTACGATCTGAATATCGGTGATCGTGCCGTCAAAGGGGGCCACAATGCGCGCCAGGTTCAATGTGGCCTGTGCGGCCGCGATGCGGGCTTCAAGATTGGCGATATCCTGGGGATCGGGGCCATTTTTCAGGCGGTCATACTCGCGCTGGGCATCTGCCAGTTTGGCTTTGGCTGTCTCCACCTTTGAGAGCGCCATCTCTTTTTCTAGAATCAGCAGGTCGCGTTTGCGAACGGCCTCATCATAGTCGCGCTGGGCCTCGTCCAGGTCTTCTTTGCGGTTTTTGCGAGTAGAATTCTCTGGATCCAGGTCTTGATAAGGCTCAAAGTCTTCAATCGCCTCATCCAGGTCCTCTTTCAGATCAACTACATCATCCTCGGCGTCTTCCAGCTTATCCTGGTACTTGTCTTCTTCGTATGTATCCGCTATCCGCTCGGCCTCGATGACGGCTTTTCTGGCTTCTTCGACTGCCTGGAGCGCCTGCGCCTGGGCAACCTGGGAGTTCTTGAGATCATTCAGCGCCTTCTGGGCGTTATTAAGATCAACCTGCGCCAGGATCACGTTCTGCGGCAGGGTGGTCTGAACCAGGGAGGCCAACGCCTGATCTGTCCTGACCATATCGCCAACCTCAACGTTAACCGTGTCAACCGTCCCGGAGGTTTGCCATTTCAAGATGGCAACTTGATTGGAATGCACCACTCCCGTGGCGCCGATGGATGCAGTCAGGTTGCCACGCGAGACAGCCACTAACTCATAGTCGGATAGGGCGGCTTCAGCTTGTTGCGTCTGCCAGAACCACACGCCTGCGGCAGCCCCGCCAAGGGCGACAAGCGCGAATAAAATATAGACGATCTTTTTCATCTCAGCCTCTTTCTGTTTTTACAATCAGCGAACCTACAAGCGGGCTGTTCAAGCAACAGCTCTCGCCTGTGTTATATAAGACTTGTCGAATTATTGGACAGATAAACTATACCAATTTATCACGAACATTGATTCTACCTCGAAAAAGCTCACCTCTGCATCAGAATTTTGCAAGTATTGGCTGAGAATTCCGTGAGAATATTTGGGCTTCTGGATAGACGATAGCAATAAACTTGTGACAACAAAACCAACTGGAGTGTTGAATAACCCAGGAAGAGAATATGTCGTTGGGGTATAATTATTCGCCGTGCTCCAGGCGAGAGCACCTCGACAGGAAATCCAGCACACAAGAAGGCAGTCTATGGAAATTGGTTCTGTGCAGCAGGTTGATATTGATGAGCAGATGCGCGCCGCGTATCTGGACTATGCCATGAGCGTGATTGTGGCGCGCGCCCTGCCGGACGGGCGCGATGGCCTCAAGCCCGCCCATCGGCGCATCCTGTACGCCATGCATGATATGGGCATTCGCTCGAACAGCGCCTATAAGAAGTCCGCCCGCATCGTGGGCGAGGTGCTGGGCAAGTACCATCCCCACGGCGACGCGGCCGTCTACGATACCATGGCGCGCATGGCGCAGGATTTCTCCATGCGCTACCTGCTGGTGGATGGGCAGGGCAACTTCGGCTCGGTGGATGGCGACGCCCCCGCCGCCATGCGCTACACTGAGGCCCGTCTGGCCAAGATGGCGGATGAGATGCTGCTGGATATCGACAAGGACACGGTCGATTTTGGCGATAACTTCGACAGCTCGCTGAAAGAACCGCTGGTGCTGCCAGCCCGGCTGCCTAACCTGCTGCTGAACGGCTCCTCCGGCATTGCGGTGGGCATGGCAACCAATATCCCGCCCCACAACCTGCGCGAGCTGATCGCCGCCATCAGCTACCTGATCGATCAGGATGAGCGCAGCGAAGATGTGACCGTGGATGAGCTGATGAAGCTGCTGCCGGGGCCGGATTTCCCCACCGGTGGGATCATCGTCGGGGATGAGGGCATCCTGCAGGCCTACAGCACCGGGCGCGGGCGGATCGTGCTGCGCGGCCTGGCGCATATCGAGGAGATGGGCAGCAGCCGCCACCGCATCGTCATCACCGAAATCCCCTACCAGCTCAACAAGTCCAGCCTGATCGAGCGCATTGCCGAGCTGGCCCGGGATGGGAAGCTGGATGATATCTCTGATCTGCGCGATGAATCCGACCGGCGTGGGATGAGCATTGTGATCGAGCTAAAGCGCGGGGCGCAGCCCAAGAAGGTGCTCAACCAGCTGTATAAGTACACCCCGCTGCAGTCCACCTTCGGCGTGCAGCTGCTGGCGCTGGTGGATGGCGAGCCGCGCCTGCTCTCGCTCAAGCGGGCGCTGCAGCTGTTCATTGAACATCGCCGAGAGGTGATCACCCGCCGCTCGCGTTTTGAGTTGGAGAAGGCTCGCGAGCGCGCCCACATCCTGGCTGGGCTGCTGATTGCCCTGCAGAACCTGGACGCGGTCATCCAGACCATCCGCCAGTCGCCGGACGCGGATGTCGCCAAGGAGCGCCTGATGGAGCGCTTCAAACTGAGCGAGCGCCAGGCACAGGCGATATTGGATATGCAGCTGCGCCGCCTGGCGGCTCTGGAAAGGCAGAAAATCGAAGATGAACAGCGCCAGACATTGGAGCGTATCGCCTATCTGGAAGATCTGCTGGAGCATCCTAAGAAAATCCTGGCGGTCATCCAGATGGATCTGGGCGAACTGGCTGCCCAATACGGCGACGACCGGCGCACCCGCATCGCCCGCGAAGCCCGCGAAGAACTCAGCGAGGCGGACCTGGTGCCGGATGAGTTTGTCCTGATCAGCATCACCCAGCGCGGCTACGTCAAGCGCATGGCAGCCAAAGCGCTGCGCGCCCAAAGCCGCGGCGGGCGCGGCGTCACCGGGCACACCACCCGGGAAGAGGATGAGGTGCTGATCGTCTTCCCGGCGCGCACGCTGGACACTGTGCTGTTCTTCTCGGATCGCGGCAAAGTCTACTCAGAAAAAGCCTACCAGATCCCCGATGCAGACCGGGCGGCGCGCGGCATCCCGATGGTCAACGTGCTCGCCCTGGAAGCAGGCGAGACGATCACTGCAGCTGTAGCTGTGCCGCTGTTCGACGAAACGCATTACTGCATTATGGCGACCCGCCAGGGGCGCATCAAGCGCATTGCACTGAGCGATTTTGCCTCCGTGCGTCCTGCAGGCCTGATTGCGATCACCCTGGATGAGGGCGATGAGTTGGGCTGGGCGCGCCTGACCAATGGCAGCGATGAGGTCATCCTGGTGACCGAACAGGGCCAGGCGCTGCGTTATGCTGAAGATGAAGTGCGCGCCATGGGGCGTGCAGCTGGCGGTGTGACAGCCATCCGGCTGGAGAAGGGGGATTACGTTGCCAGTATGGAGGTGATCGAACCTGGCGCGGATCTGGTGATTATCACCAGGCATGGGTATGGCAAACGCACGCCTCTGGGCGAATACCCGGTCAAAGGGCGAGCAACCGGGGGCGTGGCTACGATTGATAAGAAGGCTTTGGCGAAAGTGGGGGTGATTACTGCCGCGCGGGTAGTTCAGGAGCCCGATGAACTGACCATCATGTCGGCTGGTGGTCTGGTGCTGCGCACCAGGGTTAAGGATGTTTCACAAACCGGGCGGACTACACGCGGCGTGGTGTTGATTGACCTGCAAGGCAATGATGCTGTAGCATCCATGGCGCGGGTCGCGGATGCAGATTTGCGCCGGGCAGAAGCAACTTCCCCCCGGCCGCCAGCGATCACATAAACGGTAAGACGATTTTTTCAGAGACCAACAGGCAGAAGGTGCTCAACAGGCAGGTGATTGCCAGGAGCATCATCGCGATGATAAAGCGCTGGAATGGTGTCATACCCATGAAGAAACCGCGCCGGCGGGCGGGTTCCAGCGGCGCAAGGTTTTCCTCGCTTTCAGGCTCCTCAAAGAACGAATCATCAGCTTGTTTACGGAAATCATCCAACATATTCGCTGCTCCTCATTTCGGTATGAAGCGCTTGCTGCGCAGAGCGTCAGTTATGATCACTGATCCTGGTTTGAGCCCTTTTTCTCGGATGGGAATGGTCTCAGGCGCACTTCCCCCGAACGCAGCGCCAGGATAACGCCAGACTGGTCTTCTACTCTCAGGCAGCCACTATCATCCAGTCCGAGCACCAACCCGGGGCGCCACTGCTGCTCGCTGTCCACGGTTTCTGTGACTAGATATACCCATTCACCTTTGAAGGCCAGCTGGCTGTTCCAGCATTCCATGAATTCTGGGGCATCTAAGCGAGCAAACCAGGATAAGATTTGGGATAGAATGGATCGCAGGACATCATAGCGCTGAACGGCTCTTCCCAGGTTGGTTTCGATGCACGTGGCAGGGAACAGGAATTCGCCCTCGCGCGGCACCGCCGCGGGGGTGATATTTACTCCTATTCCCAGGATGACCGCGGTCAGGCTGCCAGCCATCCAATGGGCTTCGGTCAGCACGCCGGCAACCTTGCGCCTTCCCAGGAGCACATCGTTAGGCCATTTGATTTCTGCTGTTAGCCCATAATCCAGCAGTAAAGCCTGGGAAACTGCGATTGCGCCCAGGGCGGTCAGCCTGTATACGAGTTGATCGATGGGGTAGGTTGTGGGAAAGCAGGTGGGGGGCTGATTTCTGATCACCAGGCTGAAAGCCAGGGCAGCTTCCGCCGGGGTGAACCATTTACGCCCTGCTCTGCCGCGCCCAGACAGTTGCTCGTTGGCGACTACTAACGACAGGTTTGGCGCGCCAGCGTCAGCCCAGTTCGCCGCTTCCACATTGGTTGAGTCAATTTGGTCAAAATATCGCAGTTGACCCAATGGCAATCCTATCAAGCTCCTCTGCACTTCCTCGGCGTTCATGGATGTATTCTACCGCACAAACCTTTCTTTCTGAAGATTTAGGAAAACTCTGGACGAATCCGGCTGCTATATGATATACTTGCGTCCGCTCCCGCCCCAGGCGGGAGATCTTGTGCCTTGCACAAGACATATCTCACACGTTTCCTGACCAGATGGGGCGTGCCTGACTCAGGTGCCGATTTGGGATGATGGAAACGGAGGCTTAACGCAAAGGAGTAAGGAAAATGAGTATTGTTCCCATGAAAGCGCTTCTCGAAAGCGGCGTTCACTTTGGGCATCGCACCCACAAGTGGCACCCGTCGATGAAGCCGTATATTTTCACCGAACGCAACGGCATTCACATCATTGATTTACAAAAGACAGTAAAAGCACTGGAGCAGGCTTATAACCTGGTGCGAGATACGGTCTCGTCTGGGGGTGTGGTGTTATTTGTGGGCACCAAGCGCCAGGCTCAAGAGACCATCCAGGAAGAGGCCACCCGCGCCGGTATGCCGTATGTGACGGCTCGCTGGTTGGGCGGCATGCTCACCAACTGGCGCACTATCCGCCAGAGAATTAATGAGCTAGAGCGCCTCGAGCGTATGCGCGAGCGCGGCGATTTTGGCCGGCTCACCAAGAAAGAAGCTCTGATCCTCAGCCGTGTCATCGAGCGCCTGGAAATTTTGTTGGGCGGCATTCGCAGCATGGTGAAGGTGCCGGAACTGCTCTTTGTGGTGGATGTGCACAGAGAAGCTACCGCGATTCATGAGGCGAATCTGCTGAATATCCCGGTTGTGGCTCTGGTGGATACCAACTGCGATCCGCGTTACATCGATTATGTTATTCCCTCCAATGATGACGCAATCCGCGCGATCAAGCTGCTGGTGGGCAAGATTGCCGATGCGGCCATCGAAGGGCGTGCGCTGCGCAAGGATGTCGAAGAGGAAATGCCTCTTGCACCCGAGAGTGTAACCATACCAGGTGCAGAAGAACTCGAAATTCCAGATGAAGAATTGCTGGGCGCGGCAACGCTGGCAAAGATCACTTCTAAGAAGCCCCTCGCTGCTGAGTATGATGAGGAAATTGAGGATGTCGAAGAAGTTGCTGCAGGTCTCGTAGATGAGATCGTAGGTATCGAAGAAGAGGTTGATGTCTACGCAGATTATGTGGACGAAGGCGAAAAAGAGGAAATCATCGAAGAAGAACTCGATGAAAAAGAGGACTAGTCATGGCAATAACAACACAGCAAATCAAAGAATTGCGGGAAATGACTGGGGCAGGCATCTTGGACTGCCGCAAGGCCCTGGAACAGGCCAATGGGGATTACGACAAAGCAGTTGACTTTCTGCGCGAGAAAGGGCTTGCTACGGCAGCCAAACGCTCCGACCGTCAGGCTTCCGAAGGCGTGGTCGAGCTTTACTCGCATGGAAATGGGCGCGTCGGTGTGATGGTTGAAGTGAACTGCGAAACCGATTTTGTGGCTCGCTCCGAGTCCTTCCGCACTTTTGCCCATGAGTTAGCCTTGCAGATTGCCGCCGGCGCTCCGCTCTATCTACGCCCGGAAGATATTCCAGCCGATGTTATAGAGCATGAAAGAGAAATTGCTCGCGCCCGGGCCCGCGAAGAGGGCAAGCCCGAAGCGGTAGTTGACCGGATTGTGGATGGTCGCCTGGAGAAATTTAAAGATGATGTTTGCTTGCTGCGCCAGGCTTATATTCGTGACGAAGAAATCACGGTTGAGAAGTTGCTGCTGCAGCATGTCGCCTCCATCGGTGAAAATATTGTCATCCGGCGCTTTATGCGTTGGGAATTGGGCGAAGTGAGTTGATTATCAAAGAGCCAACCAGCAGGGTTGGCTCTTTTGTTATAAGGAGGAAAAATGGAAAAATCTCTTGCCTATCGTCGAATTTTATTAAAATTAAGCGGCGAAGCGCTGTGCGCCCCCAGCGGGTATGGCATCGATCCAGAACGAGCAGAATATATTGCCCGGCGGGTGAGCGATGTGCATAACCTGGGCGTGGATATTGCCATCGTCATCGGGGCGGGCAACTTGTGGCGCGGCCGCGATGGTCTGGACAGGGGCATGGATCGCGCCACAGCGGATTATATGGGTATGCTGGCTACGATGATGAATGCCCTTGCTTTGATGGATGCCATGGAACGTTTCGGGCTGGTCACCCGCGTACAATCTGCGGTGGAAATGCACGCGGTGGCAGAGCCATACATCCGCCGCCGGGCGATCCGCCACCTTGAAAAGGGCCGGGTGGTTATCCTGGGGGGAGGAACAGGCAATCCTTATTTTTCGACCGATACGGCTGCTGCACTGCGCGCGATGGAAATTGGCGCCCAGGTTTTGATCAAAGCCACCAAAGTGGATGGGGTGTATGACTCTGATCCCATGAAGAACCCGGATGCGGTGCGGTTTGAACGCCTGACCTATATGGAGACCATGAATCGCCGCTTGCAGGTGATGGATAGCACGGCGATTTCGCTGTGCATGGAAAACAATCTGCCTATTCTGGTGCTGAATCTTTGGAATGAGGATGCTTTGCGGTTGGCGCTGTACGGCGAACCGATTGGTACATTGGTTACAGGATGATTTGACCCTTCTCGCGCTTCGATTTTTCGGGTATCCTATAGGGGATGATTGAGGATTGATTACGATGTATGGAGGCTTGTATGCTCAAGGATATCTATCAAGACGCTGAAACCAGGATGAAGGGAGCCATTCAGGCTTTCGAAGAAGACCTCTCCGGGATTCGCACCGGTCGCGCCCATCCTGCCCTGATCGAAAAATTATCTGTGGAGTACTACGGCGCGCCAACCCCCCTGATCCAGCTTGCCAGCATTAGTGTACCTGACCCACGCTCGCTGTTGATTCGCCCATTTGACGTCAGCACCTTGAAGGCTATCGAGCGAGGGATTCTGGCTTCTGATTTGGGATTGACTCCCAATAATGATGGCAAATCTATTCGCCTCAACCTGCCTGCTCTGACGGAAGAACGCCGCCGAGATCTGGTGAAACTGGTGCACAGCCGCGCGGAGGATGCGCGGGTGGCTGTGCGCAATATCCGCCGGGATATCATCAAAGACTTGCGTGATTATGAGCAGGAGAAAATGATCTCTGAGGATGAGCGCAAACGCGGGGAAGAAGAGGTTCAAAAGATTACCGATCGCCATATTGAGCAGATCAATATGATTGGGGAACGCAAGGAAAAGGAGATTATGGAGGTCTAAGCGACGCTCCCGGGAATGGTTATGGACTCACACGACAGTTCAGAATTGCCCGAGATAATTCCGACCCACATTGCCATTATTATGGATGGCAATGGGCGCTGGGCCCTGGCGCGTGGATTGCCTCGCCTGGCAGGGCACCGCGCCGGCACTGAAAACCTCCGCCGGGTGATTGAAGCCTGCATCGAATTTGGCATCCGCTATTTGACTATTTATGCCTTTTCTACCGAGAATTGGGGTAGGCCAAAAGAAGAAGTCGAAGGCTTGATGGATATCTTCGAGGATGTGATCGATCAAGAACTGCAAGAATTAAGCGATCAGGGGGTACAGCTCCGCCACATCGGGCGCCTGGACCAGTTGGAGCCGGTCTTTCGCGATAAAGTATTGCATGCCCTGGATTTTACTAAAAATAACCAACGACTGATTCTTAATGTGGCTTTTAATTATGGGGGACGAGACGAGATTATTTGTGCAATCCAGCATATGATCAAGGATGGAGTCACTAGTGATGCTGTGACGGCGGATCTGGTTAACCAATACCTGTTTACCGCCGGGGTACCCGACCCGGATATGATCATTCGCACCTCTGGTGAACTGCGTGGCAGTAATTTTTTGATCTGGCAAGGGGCCTATTCAGAGTGGTTTTTCCCGCCGGTTTATTGGCCGGACTTTGATAAAGAGCAGCTTCGTTTAACCCTGGAAGAGTACGGCCACCGCGAGCGGCGGTATGGGCGGCTATCTCCAGGCGCTGAAGAAATAGATTCAAATGCTTGTTAATCGCCTGCTGGTAGCGATTGTTTTGTTACCGCTGGGTATAGCTGCCATCGCGCTGGGGGGGCTGGCCTATGCTGCGGTGATCATGATACTCCTTGGTCTGGCAGCCTGGGAATATGTGGGCTTATTTCGCGCCGGGGGGTGGCAGCCTGCAGGCGTGGTGGTGATTGGCGGGACTTTGGCCCTGCTGGTGGGCAGGGGGGTCGACGGTTTCACCAGCGCCCCCTGGATTTTGAGCCTGATCTTCCTGGTGAGCATGGCTTACCATCTGGTGGCATATGAGCGGGGCCGCGACCAGGCCGGGACTGATTTCGCCATCACCCTGGCGGGCATCCTATATCTTGGCTGGATTGGGGGATATTTCATTTCGCTGCGGAACTTACCGGATGGGAAATGGTGGGTATTGGTGGCCTTGCCGGCCGTTTGGCTGGCAGATAGTGGGGCGTATGTGTTCGG
This sequence comes from Anaerolineales bacterium, assembly GCA_016935755.1. GTDB lineage: Bacteria > Chloroflexota > Anaerolineae > Anaerolineales > UBA4823 > JAFGQI01. Next base: position 37,172 of record JAFGQI010000170.1, on the reverse strand, counting down.
CACTCGTTTTGGACGTCACAAGATCACGCCCCGGCTGAGCCCGAAGAAATCCTGGGAGGGCTATCTGGGCGGGATCCCGGTGGCTGTTCTTGGGACAGCCGGGCTGGCGGCTTTATGGGCCTGGGCAGCCGGGCCGGGCGTCTCGCTGACGGCCTGGAGCGGCGCGGCCCTCGGGCTGGCGATGGGGGTTCTGACAATTTTGGGCGATCTGGGTGAAAGCATGCTCAAGAGACAGGTGGGGATGAAGGATTCGAGCAATCTGCTCCCCGGGCATGGGGGATTTTTAGATCGGGTTGATTCCTGGCTGTGGGCCAGCGTGATTGGTTATTATCTCATCGTCTGGTTTTTTCTCTAGCAGTTTGCTTGGGTCAGGTCATAGAATTGACAGCCATTATCGCTCATGGTATGATGTTGTCTACAAATTTATAGCCCCTAAATGGCGCTCTTATCCAGAGAGGCGGAGGGACCGGCCCTATGAAGCCTCGGCAACCGGGTTCTATATGAATCGACGGTGCCAATTCCGGCAGACGGAGGTTCTGGAAGATGAGAGGGCGGCAGTGAGTTCTCGCGTTTTGCCCTTTCTTGTAGACCGGAAGGGGCAAATCTTATTAAAAAAGGAGAATATATGACATCTACGTTTATGAGCTCACCCCGCCTGCTGTTCACCTCTGAATCGGTGACCGAAGGCCATCCGGACAAGCTGTGCGACCAGATCAGCGATGCGGTGGTAGACGCCTGTCTGGAGCAGGATCCTGCTTCTCGCGTGGCCTGTGAAACGGCCTCGAAGACGGGTTTTGTGCTGCTGTTGGGCGAAATTACTACCAATGCCCAGTTCAACTTTGATGACCTGGCTCGCCGGGTGATCATCGAAATTGGTTACGATGACACTTCGCAAGGCCTGGATGGCAATAACTGCGGCGTGCTGCTGTCAATTGCCAAGCAGTCGGGGGATATCGCTATGGGCGTGAACCACGCTCTGGAGACCAAGACCGGGGAGATGAGCGCCGATGAACTGGATACCATCGGTGCGGGCGATCAAGGCATGATGTTCGGTTATGCCTGCGATGAGACCCCCGTGCTGATGCCGATGCCCATCTACCTGGCGCATAAGTTAGCCCGCCAGTTGAGTGTCAAGCGCAAGGACGGGACTTTGCCCTGGCTGCGCCCGGACGGCAAGACCCAGGTGACGGTGGAATACAGTTTCGGCCGGCCCGTGCGGGTGGATACCGTCCTGGTGAGCACACAGCATGCCCCAGATATTTCACAGGAAGAGATCCGCGCCGCGGTAATCGAGCATATTATCAAGCCGATCATCCCACCCGAGATGGTAGACGACCAGATGAAGATCTTCGTCAATCCGACCGGCCGTTTTGTCATCGGCGGCCCGCAGGGCGACGCCGGGGTGACCGGGCGGAAGATTATTGTCGACAGCTATGGCGGCATGGGCCGGCATGGCGGCGGCGCCTTCAGCGGTAAGGATCCCACCAAGGTGGACCGCTCGGCCGCCTACGCGGCGCGCTGGGCAGCCAAGAATATCGTTGCCGCAGGGTTAGCCAGCCGCTGTGAAATCCAGGTGGCCTACGCCATCGGCGTGGCGCACCCTCTCAGCGTCAACGTGGAGACCTTCGGCACGGGCAAAATCTCTGATGAGCAGATTGCCCAACTGATCCTGGAGCACTTCGACCTGCGCCCCGGAGCCATCATCCGCGACCTGGGCCTGCGGCGGCCGATCTACCGCCAGGTGGCGGCCTACGGGCACTTCGGCCGCGATGACCTGGACCTGCCCTGGGAGCGGACGGGCAAAGCCGATGCGCTGAGAAAAGCAGCCGGGTTGTAAGATTCTCTTATTCAAAAGAAAACTTAAAAGAGCAGCACCCATGATTACAGGTGCTGCTCTTTTATTTCATTGTTTGAATGGACTGCTGGGCTGTGGATCGCGCGCCGGTAAAGGATCAGGATGGGCGAAAGGATGGCGCTCGAGGCGACCAGCGCGGCGCGCACGGATACTGCGCTGCCAATCACCCCCAGGACCGGCCCGCCAGCGATCTGCCCGATGGCGTCTACCTGACTGCTCATCGAGATCACCGTCGCCCGCACGCCCGGCTCCAGCCGCTGGTTCACCCAGGCGGTGTAAATAGGTCCGATCAGGTCGCGGGTGATCGAGATCAGCCAATAGGCCAGCACGGCAAATGCTAAACTGCCTGCCAGAGCGAAGCTGAACAAGCCAGCGATCAGTAAAACCGAAAGGAAAAACAGGGCGCGGGCGATGGCAGTGAAGCTGCCGGTGTTGATCTTCCGCCGGGCGATCTCTGTAAAGCCCACCGCCAGCAGCAGGCCAGCCACGCGCATCAAGCCGATCCAGAACACCGGCTGCAGGTTGAAAGCTGTCGGCAGGATGAAATTATCCAGCAGATGCTTGGTCCACAGGCGGTCAAAGCCCTCGCTGTACAGCCCATAGATCAGGCCGACGCTCAGGATGTTCAGCAGAGCCGGGCGGCTGCGCACGGTCTGGATCCCCAGACGAAATGTGTGGACAAGATTCTGCCACGAACTGCGATCCTCCCGAGGGATGGGCTGAAACCCGCTTTCGGGCATGCTCCAGATGAGAAAAAGGCCTAACCCGACGAGCAGCCCTCCGCCAAGCTGGATGGGGATATTGATCTGGAAGCTGCCCAGCGTCATCCCGGCTGCCAGCCCGACCAGTCCGGCGATGTTGCCGACCTGGTTTGCGCGCAGGAAGGCCCGGTTGGCCTCCTGCTCACCGATTTCATCGCTGATCCAGGCCTGGGTGGCCCCGCTGGTGAAGGTGTAGCCCAGCCCCCACAAGATTTGCGCCAGCAGGATGGTCCAAAATATAGGGATTGAGCCTTCCAGGATAAACCCACCGCCTACCAGGATCAACCCGATGATAATCGACAGCTTGCGGCTGTAGACATCTGCTACCACGCCGGTGGGAATTTCGAACAAGAAGACCGCCGTTTCCAGGGTGGTGCCCACCAGGACGAGCTGTAAAGGGCTCAGTCCCGCCACCGTCACCTGATAGACGCTGCTGGCGGCAAAGATCATCGAATAGAGCAGAGCGGAGGCTCCCTCTAGAAAGAGGTAAACCTGGTATGCACCTGGTTTTTTCACAGATTGGGTGTTCTGGTATGCCAGTCGGTGACCTGCTCGTAGGCATAGGCGGCGCGCAGCAGGGCGGCCTCTGCCCAGGGGCGGGCGATGATCTGCAGGCCGATGGGCAGCCCCTGGGAACTGAAGCCGCAGGGCAGCGATATTGCCGGAAGGCCGGTCAGGTTGAAGGGCGCGGTGAAACGGGTCAGCAGGCGCGCCTGCTCGACCGCATCCGGGCCTTCGATCAGCGGCGCGGGAATGGGCGTGGTGGGCGTGAGCAGAAGATCAAAATGGTCGAAGAACCGCTCGAACTCGCGCCGCAGCAGGGACTGCGTGCGCCGCGCCTGAATGTATTCTGGCTGTCCCAGCGCCGCGCCGCTCTGCAAACGCGCCAGGACATCTGCCCCGAACATCTCAGGCTGGTTCTGCAGTCGCTCGCGATGGATGAAGGCCGCCTCGGCGACGACCATCTGCCCGTTGGCAAGGGCCGCCTGCCGAGCAAATGGCAGTTCCACCCGCTCCACCCGCGCCCCCAGCCCTTCGAAGACTTGGCTGGCCTGCTGAACAGCTCCCCAGACTTCGGAGTCAATCCCCTCGAAGAAATCACCGGTCGCCAGAGCCACGCGCCAGCCGCGCACGCCCTCACTAATCTGGGCGGTATAATTCTCCGCTTTTCCCTGCAGCGAGTAAGGATCGCTTGGGTCATAGCCGACGATGCTCTGTAGGAGTATGGCAACATCCCGCACCCGCCGCGCCATCGGCCCGGCGTGATCCAGGTTCCAGCTCAGCGGCATCACCCCGCGCAGGCTGACCGCTCCATAGGTCGGCTTCAAGCCCACGATCCCGCACAGCGCAGCCGGGATGCGGATGGAGCCGCCCGTGTCTGAGCCCAGCGCGCCCAGGCAGAGGCAGGTCGCCAGGGCGGCCGCGCTGCCGCCCGAGGATCCCCCAGAGACGCGCTCGAGCGCCCAGGGATTGCGGCAGGCGCCGTAATGGGGGTTGACATTGGTCACGCCCAGGGCAATCTCGTGCATGTTGAGCTTGCCCAGCAGGATGGCCCCGCAGCTCTTGAGCTTCGCCACCACTGCCGAGTCTGCGGCGGGGATGTAGTCCGCAAAGAAGGTCGAACCAGCGGTGGTGCGGACGCCCTGGGTTTCGTAAAGGTCCTTCAATCCGATGGGGAGGCCAAAGAGCGGGCTGGGAGGCTGCCCCAGGCGGCGCAGGGCCTGGCCTGCCTGGTGAGCCTGCTGCAGGGCCAGGTCGGCAGTCAGGGTGATGAAGCAGTTCAGGTGGGAGTCCAGGCTGGCGATACGCTCCAGGTGCGCCTGGGTCAGGTCAAGCGGGGTGATCGCCCGCCGGGCGATCAGCTCGGCGGCCTCGGACAGGCGCAGGCCGGTCAGATCCATATCTGTCATGCCCTGTCTCCATTCAAGAGGGCTTCCAACTCTGCGCGCGCCTGGGCGGGATTTTTGAAGTGGATGGCATGCATCTGGACTGCTCTTGCTCCATCCACGTTGTGGGCGAAGTCATCGATGAAGATGGCTTCTTGAGGTTCCACACCCAGCCTGGAGAGCGCCAGGTGATAGATGCGCGGGTCGGGCTTCATTATCCCGGCCTCGGCAGAGATAATCATCTCGTCGAAGGCATCCGCAATGTTCCAGACCTCGGTGACCAGATGGCGCAAATCGGAGAAGGCATTGCTGAGCAGCCCAGTTTTGCAGCGCCCGCGCAGGCTGCGGATATAATCGATCAAATCATGATCGAGCCTGTCTCCCCTGAAGAAATCCAGGCGAAAGGCCTGGATTTCTTCAGGGGTGTAATGGAAGTACTGCCGCAAATATTCCCAATGCTCAGCATGGCTGAGCTCGCCCAGCTGCGCCCGGCGGCCCGCCTCGAGACCAAAAACCAGATCTTCTAATTCCCGGCGTGTTTTCCCGCTGCGCCTGGCTAAATCCTCGCGAGACCTGCTGTCCTCTGTGCGCACCAGCACACCACCTAAATCCCAGATTACGGCTCGAATCACAGGTAAATCTCCGATCTTAGAAGGGTTTGTGATAGGTTGTAAAGCGCTTGACGGGTCTGAACCCTACGCTTTCATATAATCGCAGAGCGCCAGACAGGTTTTCCGTATCCACGCCCAGAGCCGCCTCGCGCATGCCGCGTTCCTTGACGGCGTGCAGACTCTGCACCAGCAGAGAGCGCGCCAGACCGAGGCGCCGCCAGGGGCGGCGGACGCAGATATTTTCCGTCCAGCCTCGCAAGCGATTGTACTCGGCGTTCTGATTTTGATCAATGAAACTCAGCACCATTCCGGCAATTTCGTCCCCGGCCCAGGCAACCCGCCACAGGCGGGGATCCGTATTGGGGTCCTCGGCGATCTGCGCGACGGTCGGCTCATCATCCTCGCTGAAGCCCCAGTGATCTCTGAAAGCCTCCTTGCTGGCGTCGATGATGGCCTGGAACTGCTCAGGCCCGGCGGGGCGCACTTCTAACCCCTCCGGCATGGGGGCTTCGGGGATATTTTCTAAGTCCGGGCGCACCATTTCGTAGAAGTGTCGCACCGCCAGGTAGCCTTCGCTCAGCAGCAGGGCGGTGGCCGAGGTTTCTTTATCCCCGGCAAAAGACTCAAACATTTGCGGGGCATGGTTGGTCTGGGCAGCTGCCAGCTGGCGGATGTGCGCCTGGTTGTATCTCAGCATGGCGCGGCCAATGCCCTGGCGTCGCCAGGCGGGCAGCAAAAAGCCGAAGTGCTGGAATATTCGCTTGCCATCAGGCTCCGTGCGCCAGCTGACCCGGCTGTAGGCGATGGCTTCGCCAGCGATCTCGGCAAAGAGCATGTCGCGATCGGGGTCGCTGTTGACCAGGTGGGAATAGTTGCGGCGGATATCCTCCACCGTATCTGAGCGTTCGCTGTCATCGGCTTGTTTACATCCGTGGATGATGGCGTGCATGTGGGGGAAATCGCTCTCGCCCTGAAAACGGCGGAAGATCAGCCCCGGGATTGCCGGCGCATCTGGGAGTATGAGCAGATCAGTATTTTCTAAAGCTAACATTGTATTTTCTCTTCTTTCACACGCCAAAGCGTGACTTATAGATTCTTTTCATATGTGATTAGGCGGTCCGTGATCTTGAAACCGCAGGACAGGTACAGCCGCTGGGCGGGCAGATTATCCTGCTCCACGCAGACCATGGCGGTCTTTATCCCCTGGGTTTGCATACGCCTGAGCCCTTCCAGCATAACGGCTTTGCCCAGGCCCTTCCGCTGGTGAGCGGGGTGGGCGCCAACCGGTTCAAACAGCCCCACCTGGTTGGTGGAATCCAGCCAGAGGATGCAGAAAGCCGCGCCCTGCCCGTCTGGGGCCGTGATGATGAGGTCATTCTCTGAGCGATAAACCGGGGAGCGCATGAAGCGCAGGTAGCGCTGCTGGTACGTTTCGAAGGGCATTGTTGATTCGAAAGCGGCATAGGAAGCCGCCGCGCGCATCCCCGCCTCGCTTTCATCTTTTACTGAGCGCACCTGAAAGCCTGCAGGAAGCGCGCTTTCGGGCAGCGGGCCTTCCAGAGAGCGGGTCAGATAGAGCAGGCCTTCTGGGCTGGGCAGGCAGCCGCAGCGCCCTAAGAGACCGCTGAGGCGGGTATCTTTTTCCGATATCCACACGGTGGCGATGCGCGCTTTGCCTGCCTGCCGGGCCATCTGCTGGGCGCGTTCCATGCTCCAGGTGAACATATGCTCCACCAGGCCGCTGTTTCTGAGGCTTGGGTAAAAGAAGACATCGAAGCTGGACCATTTCGGGCTGAACAGCGTCCAACCGAGCAGCTCGCTGCCCTGGCGCTGATCTTCCCACAGGTAGATGTTGGCCCATAGATCGTCCTCCGGCAGGTTGTAAAACAACCACCAGCTCAGGTCGCCGGGGTGGACGTAATAGGTGCCATTGGCAGCTTTGCGGCCTTCTACCAGCAAAGCTTTCATGCGCTTGAAATCCTGGCCGTTCTGGTATGGGCGGGGTTGGTTCATCTCTGGACTCGTTTTCTACCCGTTGCGGTGCAGTTTACCCGTGCGCTTGGCGTAGCGCTCGGCCTGTTCGAACACCCACAGGCCAACCGGGATGGCGACCAGCCCCATCAACAGCGTGGGCCAGATGTAGGGCCACAGGTGGCGGGTTGCCAGACCTTCCAGCAGGGCGCGGCGGGTGCCATCCAGCACATAGGTGGCCGGGCTGACCACAGCCAGCTTCTGCAGCAGGCTGGGCAGTACATCCACGGGATAGTACACGCCAGATACCAGCAGCAGCACAGCGATGATGACATGCGTCATCTGCGAGCCGCGCTCCGGAAAAAGCATCGGCAGGACGGAGCCCATGATGCCAACGCCGATGAAAGACAGGCTGCCGGCGATGAGCATCAGCACACCGCCCCACAGGTTGGCCTGGCTCAAATCGATGTCGAACATCGCCACGGTCACCGCCAGGATGATGCCGGTGAAAAACATGCTGTAGACCACTGCGAACAGGGTCTGCCCGGCCATATGGGTGATGCGGTGGATGGGCGCCATCAGGGTGTATTCGATCGTGCCTTCCCAGCGCTCCATGCCGATCACATCGGTGATCCAGTAGAAAATCATCGACAGGTAGCGCCAGACCAGCGTGCCGACCACCAGATACAGCACCAGGTAGCGTCCGTCTACATTTTCGCTGCCGCCGATCTTCTCCATCCCCAGGCCGATATAGCTGACCGAGAGGCTGTTGGCGATGGAATAGGCCATCCAGACCAGTTCCCATGACCAGTAGCGTTTGATCAGGTTGGCGTTGCGCTCGACAAAGGCGTAGGTCGCCCTGAATTCGTGAGCCAGCGTTGTCATCTTACCCTCGTTCCTTTCAATCAACCCGCAGCATGAAGCGGGTTTGTCTGGTTTATTTTTTAAGCCAGATCACTTACCGTATATCTCCAGCCATTCAGCGCGCAGGATGCCCATAAAGATGAGATCGTAGCGTTTGCCGCCCCGGTTGAGATACCCACGCAGGCGGCCCTCATGCTTGAAGCCGGCTCTCTCGTAAGAGCGGATGGCGCGCGGGTTGTATTCGAACACATCCAGGGAAACGCGCTCCAGGTTCAGCTCGAAAAAGGCGTAGCGCAGGATAATGCGCATGGCGTCTGTGCCGTAACCCTTGCCCCAATACTCGCGCTCTCCCAGGCCGATGCCGACAAAGGTGTCGCCGTGGCTGCCCAGGTAGCCTTCCAGCCCGATATCCCCGATCAGGCGGTCATCTTCCAGGGTGTGGATCAAGAACATCGTGTAGGGCAGAGGATCTTTCTCCTGGTCTTTCTCCAGCCACTGTTTGATGGCCTTGACAGAATGGGGAAGGCAGGGATCGCTGGCCAGCAGACGCCAGTATTCCGAGTCTCTCGACCAGCGGCTGAAGGCCTCGGCGGTGGTCTGGGGGTCGGCGGCGGTCAGGCGCACCAGTTCTCCCTGGAACAAAGTAACACTCAATTTCATCTCTGTGTTCATGCCTGCATCCTGTCCCAATCTTCGTGCAAAATTCCCATGATCAAGATATCACAGCGCTGTCCATCCCGGTGAAGCACCTGGCGTTCGCGGCCTTCCAGCCTGAAGCCGGCTTTTTCGTAGGAGCGGATGGCGCGCGGGTTATATTCAAACACGCCCAGGGTAACGCGGTGCAGGTTCAGCTCGGCGAAGGCGTAGCGCAGGGCCAGGCGCATGGCGTCTGTGCCGTAGCCTTTGCCCCAATACTCGCGTTCGCCCAGCCCGATGCCTACCCAGCAGTCTCCATGAGACCAGGTGGGCAAAAATAACCCAAGAAAACCGATCAGCTGGTCATCGCTCAAGGTGTGGATCTGGAAGGGGAAAAAATTTGGCTGGTCCTTCTCGTAATCCTTTTCGATCCATTCCTTGAACTTTTTAGCTGACCAGAGCTGTGAGGGGCTGGTATCCAACAGGCGATGGTATTCTGTATCGCGATACCAGCGCGAAAACGCTTTACCCATCAGTTCCGGGTCTTCGGCGGTCAGGCGGACAAGCTGTCCGCGAAACAGGTCTGTTATCATCTGGTGATCCTTTCTGGTGGGCGAAAATTCCCACGTTGCTCGATCAGGCTTCTATCCGGTTCGCCTGTTCCCACTCTGGCCGCAGGATGCCCATATGGATGAGATCCCAGCGGCGGCCATCCCGGTAGAGCGCCTGGCGCCGGCGGACTTCTTCGACAAAGCCGGCTTTTGCAAAGACATGCAGGGCGACCGGGTTGTATTCGCCGATCAGGGCAGTCAGCCGGTACAGGTTATATTCTTCGAAAGCCAGACGCAGCAGCATGCGCAGCGCTTCACTGCCATAGCCTTTCAGGCGAGCGTTTCCATCGCCGATGCCGAGCTGGACGAATCCAGTGCTGTTCGACCACTCGATCCATTGGATGCGAGCAAAACCGATCAGGCGGTCGTCTTCGCGCATGCGGATGGTGTAGTAGAACAGGTTTTTGTCATCTTCCTGTTCTTTCTCGATTGCCTCGTATTTTTTCTTCTGCTGGGCCGCAGAGATCGGACGGACCGGGTCAAAGCTGAGCATGCGCAGATAATAGGCGTCGTTGCTCCAGCCGGCCTCGATCTCGGGATCCTTCTCGTGGTCGATCGGCGCCAGGCAGATGTGCTCGCTGGATAATAGTGGTTCGTTAATTCTCATTGTTGATGCTCCTCATGCCTTATCTTTTCATGTGTGTCCGGGCTGGCCTGGTTGGTTCACTGCCAGGCCAGCCCATGGATCGTGTTATGCAACGGTCTCTTCTTCCTTGACCAGCTTCTTGCCGGTCAGTTCCAGGAACACGTCCTCAAGGGTCGGTTCGTGCCCGTTGCGCGGGATGATGCGCTTCAGCGCGTCCGGCGTGTCCAGGGCGACAATCTTTCCGCCTTCGATGATGGCGATGCGGTCGCACAGCTGGTCGGCTTCGGTCATGTCGTGGGTGGTGAGCAGGATGGTGGTGCCGTGTTCCTGGCGCAATTCCTGCACTACTTGCTGGACTTCCCGCTTTGAGCGCGGATCGAGGCCGGTAGTGGGTTCGTCCAGCAGCAGCAGGCGCGGCCGCGAGAGCAGCGCTCTGGCAATGGCCACTTTCTGCTGCATGCCGCGCGACATTTCCTCCATTGGTTTGTGGATAGCGCGCTGCTCCAGGCCCAGGCGGGTCAGGATTTCGACCACCTGCTGGCGGGTCTCGGCGCCGCGCATGCCATACAGCCGTGCGCCGTAGACCAGGTTCTCCATCGGCGAGAGCTTCTTGAAGAAGCTGGCTTCCACCGAGACGCGGTTGATCAGGCGCTGCACCTGCATCGGCTGGCGCACGACATCGTAGCCGAAGACGCGAATGTCGCCGCCATCCGGCAGCAGCAGGGTTGCCAGCAGACGGATCAGGGTGGACTTGCCCGAGCCGTTCGGTCCCAGGATGCCGAAAATTTCGCCCTGGGCGACGCTGAACGAGACATGATCCACCGCCACCACAAAGGAGGCGTGACTGTTCGTGTTCGGCGCGCCATTGGGCTTGCCGTTTGAGCGGGGCATGCGGCGCCAGAGCGGCAGGATCGGGCTGCCGAACTGCTTGTAGGCTTCGCGTACCTGAATAGCGGTATTCGTTTGAGCAAACATCGCGACCTCCACAACGTACATCCAAAACAAAAGCTGCTAAAACAAAACCAGCCACAGGGTTTTCCCGTGGCTGGCCAGGTGAGGATAGGCAAGCAAGAATAAAAAAGCCACGGGACCGGAGGGCGCCCGTGGCTGGTAATCACATAACCGGAATTACTTTCCGATCAGCAGGCGCACTCCGAGAAGGCAACAGCTGCACCACCGCTATCGACCAGGGTGCAAGCGCAAGAATTGGCAAGAACTGTGTTGACCATGAAGTGCGTCTTTCCTTTCGTTACGTTAAGGATTCGTTAAGCGATCGTGAGTTTATCATAACCCTTGCAAAATTGTCAAGCCCCAATTTTGGTGATATGGACGAACGAGAGATCAAACATAGTGGTATCGCCCCTGCAGAAAATCAATCCGCTCGTCACGCACCAGGTACACAATCCGGTGCTCGTGGGTCAGCCGTCGCGACCAGACCCCTGGCGCCAGGTACTTGAGCGGCTCTGGTTTTCCGCTGCCTTGAAATGGATCACGCAGGATCGCTTCGATCAAGTCAAAGGCGCGTAAGGCCAGCTTGCGGTCTGTTTCGACCCAATAGCGCATTTCTTCAATGAACTCCGGGTGGAAAACAGCTTCACGCGCTTTCCTGGTCAATCCCGACCTCCTGGCGCAGTTCATCAATCGTTTGCGGCGCACCATCGTCTTTCAAGGCGCGTGCCAACGCTCCCAACAAACGCTCGGCATTCTTGGGTGATCGCAGCAGGTAGGCGGTCTCGATCAGGCTGGAAAGCTCAGAAGCCGAGATCATAGCCACATCCTCCTGGCCGCGGCGCTGGATGATCACCACGTCGCGGTCATGGGTAACCTGCCTCAGCAGCTTTGCCAGGCTGGCGCGCGCCTGGGTATAGGTAGTTTGAATGGTCATAACAGCCTCCAATACATGTACTGATATACTGTACAACAGATTGCGACGCATGTCAAGTGATTCGTTGTTTGTTGCGCTTGTTCCACCCTCGCGCTATTCCCTGCCTCCACCATTTTGACTGTGCTGCCCAAATGATCGCTGAGCAGCCAGTGCAGGCTGCTATTCACCTTCTCCAATCCGGGAATGCACCTCCATCGATGATTTTTACTTCTGTTCCAGTCAATACATCCACCTTATAGATTGTATTATCGTTTATCATACAGCTGTCCTTCTCACAACGATGATATACAAGCCACTTCCCATCCGGCGACCACCGTGGTAGAGGAGACAAAACGCCGAACCATCTTAAAGATAAATCTACAAAGGTATGCCTTACCAGCCGTCGAGCTTGAGTTCCATCGGCATTTATTATGTAAATTCCGTCGCCCTGCAAATATGCGACCTGTGCACCGTCTGGCGACCAGGATGGATTGATCCCGTTTGCCAAATCAACTGCTTGGTTTGTTTTGAGATCGATTTTTATGACCCGATAGTTTCTTTTCCCAAGAGATTTATTCTCTTCAAGCCCATACAATAGTATTTCTTCATCCCAGAGATAAGCCGCTCCAAGCACACCTAGTTCACTCCGCTCCATATAATCAACTAGCACTTTTATTTCCATGCAATTCTCAAGGTTCGCCAGTAATATTTTCTTATAGTCATAGATTAAAACATCCATCGGATTGGCTTGATTTCCAGAGCCTTCCACGCTCCAGAATAGATCCCACACTCTGCATTTCTTCAACCCCCGGTTTTGGTACCAGTAAGCTGGTGATCCATCCCTATAATTTGGCAATAAACCCTCTGCCATCCCATAGATAAGGTTACCCTCTGATGACCAGACAGGTTTTCTAAGATACTCTCCAACTTCTAGGACAATCGCGTTGGTGCCATCGGCATTTACAAAGCCAATCTGCTTTTGCTTGATTAATCCAGTCTGGTACACAATCTCTGCATCTGGGAAAGGCTGCTGCCACGCAGACTTGCAGCCGCTTAGCAGAATGAGCGCGCATAACACAAGAAGGAGATTGATACCCGGCCTCATCGCATCTTACCCAGATCATTTAGCGATAGAGTGGTGACGATGCTGGGCATTTTTCTCGATATTTTTACCCCATACCAATGCACTTCCTGCGAGTGGGATAAATAGCATAGGCCACAGACACATTGCACCTAGAATCCCAAAGCCACTTAGACGGTAATAAACATATCCTCCAAGGATACTTAGGACAGCCATCATTGCAGCCGCTTTCCACGCAGTTAACATACCGATTCGGATTGAATACATACAAAGCGAATAAACAATGAAGTGAGTAATAAATATTATTGCGACAAGTTCCATTTTCGACCTCTAGAATGTTTTTCGCTCCATTCAATTTTTATGATCGACATAGTAAGTAGGGTGCGTGTAACGCATCCCCTCGTTTGCCCCGCAGTTGCACTGCGGGGCGAGAGGCGCACGGCAGTTGTACTGCCGTGCGCACAGTGAAGCGCCTCGCCGGGTGTAGCCAGTCGATGCGGCCAGGGTGTGAGCGGCAGTGGATGCGGGTGGCATCATTTCAAGGCGTGCTCTTGGTGTACAGCCACTGCTGGTAGAAATCATCCAAATCTTGCCCGGCGGCCTGCTCGAAGATATCCAGCAGATCCTGCCCACGGGCGATGCGGTACTGGTAAGCCTGGAAATAATCCTTCAAGGCCTGGAAGAAAGCCGGGTCGCCGATCTCCTGGCGCAGGGCATAGAAGAAAAGCGCCCCCTTGGAATAGGCCACCCCGCCGTAGACGCGCGGGTTGTTCAGGCTTTCGAAGTGCGCCAGCGTGGAGGCGATCGGTTCGTCCAGCCCGTCCTGGCGCAGCTGATCGTAGCGCCCCTGCCAGTATTGGATCAGGGGCAGCGGCACGCTGTGGGAGGGCCCAAACTCAAAATAGAAGCTGGACACGTAGGTGACCAGGGCCTCATCCAGCCAGGGCTCGTCGAACACATCGTTGCCCACCAGGTTGTACCACCATTGGTGAGCGACTTCATGGGCGATGGTTGTGTGGACGTCCGATTGGTCGTAGTCGGCATACTCGTCCGCGCCGATCAAGACAATCCCGGGGAATTCCACTCCCAGCGCGTTGCGCATGGGCGCCTGCACCACATCGAATTCAGCATAGGGGTAGGCGCCGAAGAGCTGGTTGAAGATCTTCAGTGAGTCGCTTGCCACCTGCAGGACGGTCTCGCCCGCCGCCTCCTGGCCGCGTAAATAGTATGAATTGACCATTGTCCCATCCACTATCCGGCTGGCAATTTTGAAGTCCGGGCTGGCGATCAAGAAAAAGTCGCGCGCCGGCCCACTTTCGTAATGGTAGACCCGCTTCCCGATCAGAGCTTCCATGCCAGTCTGGGTGCCTGTGGCGGCCATCACCAGGCTGCTGAGGGCGGTGACATCCACGGAATAAAAAGCCATGTCGCTGAAGCCCGAGTCGCCGATCTCCGAAGGCGCATCCAGGTTCCAGCCATCCTGATCGTATACGGCCAGGGTGGGGTACCAGCCGGAGAGCGCCATCACCCCCTGGCTCAGGTTATAGATGCCGTATCCCGCCGGGGTAGCCTCGCCGCCAAAATCGAGCGGCACCTGTCCGCTGAACTCCAGTTCGATCTGCGCGGCCTGGCCTGGCTCCAGCCGGGCGGGCAGGTCGACTTTCAGGACAGTATCGTTGACAGAGAGGCTGGTTTGGACTGGCTGCCCATTGACATCCACGTTCTTGACCGTCAGCGAGCCGTCCCCATAGCTGCCCTTGCCGTTGGGCAGCAGGCGGAAGTACAGTGAATCAAGAGCGGTGTTTTCCGTGTTAACATAATCGACCTGCATGAGCCCATCCAGGGCATGCCCGGAGTAATCGATGGTCAGCGTGATGGCATAGCGCGGCGCATCCTGCAGGGCGGGGTGGTCCAGATCCTGCGGGGAGATCAGCGCTGAGATAGGGGAGGCTGCCAGGGTTGGCTGGAGGGTGACTGCTGGTATGGAGCTGGGCAACAGCGTGCTGGTTGGCTCTCCGATGATTTCGAGCGGCGTAGTCAGGGGCTTGCAGGAGTTAAAATAGATGTTCCCGGCGATTTCCAGGGCGCATTGGAATTTCTGCCCGGAAGGACCGGTTACAGCCAGCAAGACAATCGCGCCTCGCTGATCGATCGTTTGAATCACTGGCGACCCGCCCAGGGCCTGGGCGAGTTCGTCTAATTCTTCATCCGCCTCTGGCTCGATCTTCATCAGGCAGGATTTTCGCCGGCTGCTGTCCAGGCTGCAGGCGAATCTCTTCAGATAGAGATCACGGCTCAACTGGCAGTACATGGGCCGGTTATCCAGCACAAAGCAAGTTCCCCAGGTGCCATTGAAATTGATATGCACGGAGGTCTCCGAGAGCGACTCGGGATCGTACCTGCCCAGGTTGATCTGATAGGGTTGGTGGATCAGGCTGCCGAAGGTTTTGATCGCGCTCAAACCCAGCTGGCGCGCCTCATCCTTGGTAAAAGGCGTGATCTCCGCCTGCAGCCCGGTCTGGATCAAATCATCGATCACCAGGATGGGCTCTCGCAGAGGCTGGTTGATCAGATTGTCAATTGCCAGGCCAATAGGGGCGAGAATGAGCAGGAAGATCAAGAAGGTAAAGAGCCGGGCGAAAAAATAAGCAGATCGCAAAGCCGACTCGATCAGAAAGAGTTCAAAAGATCCTGCCAGACCGGTGAGCAGCCCGGCGATGATATACAGCAGCTGCATGCGCGCCCAGGCGCTGAGAACGAAGGGATAAAGATCAAACCCCTGGAACACTGGTTCCAGGCGGGTGAGAACCAGTGTGAGACCTTCGAATGGCGTGTGGCTGGCAATCCAGACAAAGCCCAGCCCGGACAGCCCCCAGATGATAAATCCTAACAGGCTGTTGTCGAAGCGGGCGGTCAGCCAGCCTGCCAGAATGCTGATCAACAGGCAGGCAGGCGCACCGATAGCAAATTTCAGCCAGGGGAGTTCTGCCGAGGCGTTTGAGAGAAGAACTGCCTCATATCCCCATAATGCCAGGGTGAAGCCCGACCCCGCCAGGAATCCGAATACTATCCCCAAAGATACCCTATCTGCCCCAATCCTGGCCTTTGCCAATGCGATATTCTCTTGCATATTATTGTCCTGTCAGACGGAAGATGTTGCCGCGATGATCCACCAGGTAAACTTCCCCGGCTTCATCTTCGCCAAAAGAGGAGATAGCTCCAATACCCTGAAACAGCAGCCGGTTCTCCCAGCTGCCATTGGCGCTCTGTTTCAATCCCCAGATATTTCCACTGCAGTAATCGCCATACAGGTAGACGCCCTGCATGGCTGGCAGGCTCGTCCCGCGGTACACAACTCCGCCGGTGACTGAGCAGCCCTGGTTATGATCGTATTCAGCGATGGGTGGGATGACCGCAGCGCCAGGGGCAAGATCATTTTTGAATGGGTGGCTGCCCTCGTAAAGATTCCAGCCGAAATTCGCCCCACCAGCGGCGCCAGCAGGCAGGAAGTTGATCTCTTCCCACTGGCTTTGACCCACATCGCCAATATAAAGATCGCCGGTCAGGCGGTCGAATGAGAATCGCCAGGGATTACGCAGGCCATAAGCCCATATTTCGGGTCTGCCCTCGCCATTGATGAAAGGGTTATCGGGCGGGATAGCGTAGGGGCCCTCAGTATTCACATTGAGACGTAAGATCTTGCCTAACAGGGTCGCCAACGATTGCCCTGACCCTAGAGGATCGCCGCCCGAGCCGCCATCGCCCAGGCCGATGTACAGGTAGCCATCCGGCCCGAAGGCGATTTCCCCTCCATTATGGTTGGCATAAGGCTGCTGGACCTGCAATAGCTGCACCTCGGAGGTTGGATCTGCTTTGCCTGGGTCGGCTGCCGATACTTGAAAGCGGGCGATGACCGTATTCCCATCGCGATCTGTATAGTTGACGTAGAAGGTATTATTTTCTGGGTAATCCGGATGGAAAGCCAGCCCGAGCAGCCCCTGTTCAAAGCCCTGGCTGCCTACCCGGTCGCGGATGTCCAGAAAAGACTGCGGGTCGAGCCTGTCTGCCTGGATTACGCGGATCAGTCCGCTCTGTTCGATCACAAAGATGCGCCCCGATCCATCTCCGGCGTGGGTCAATCCCACTGGTTTAGCCAGGCCGGTGGTGATTGCAGCCCATTGGAATGCCGAGGAATCGGGGATTGGCTTGACAGGCAAGGGCGTGATGGTCGCGGCAGCGCCAGGGGGCAGAGCAGTCTCTGCTGCCGGGGGTGAAGTCGCTATTGGGGCAGCTGTGCTGGTCGGTGGAGCCGGGTGAGTGGGGCTGGAGGGCAATGAGGTAGGCAGAGGGACAGCCAGAGGTGTTTCACTGACCCTCCCGCTGCACGCCATCAGGAGAGCAGACAATAAAATAATGATCAGCGTCTTTTGCATCAATAAAAATACTTCTGAGGCGCGGTATCAGTTCACGCTCCAGGAGGATTTGGATTGGAATCGCTCTCATCTTCTCTTTCCCAGGCTTCTGCATCGATGATGTCGTCTGGGGTGGTGTCAGAATCGCCCCATTCCCCAGGGAGCACGGATTTTAGCGAATCCATGTGCTCCTGTACTACATCTGGCGGGCACACTTCAACAAAAAGGTATGTTGCCAGCCACATCACGGCAACGTCATCGATTGGGCCGGGAGCCAGGTCGGGGATCAAAAAATACGCCAGGGATCCGATCGGAATTAACTTGAGCAGTGGGCTGACGCGCGGGTCACCAATCAGGCGCAGGATCAGTTTTATCCGCTGGGAGAGGTCGCCGAGCACGCCCTTCCCGGGGTAGATTATTTTTCGGTTTTTGTTTTCAGACATAATGCCTCCTCACCAGAAAGATTATACCCTTTCAGGGGGCCTGGCGACAGGTTAATCCCTCTGGGATGTGAGGAATGAAAAACGGGATGGCGCCGGGCATATCCTGCCCTTTGCCATCCCGCGTGTGTTGACTGAGGAATTCAATCAGTTCGCTTGTGCTTTGGCGACCACGGCGGCGAAAGCTTGTGGGTCGCGCACAGCCAGGTCCGCCAAAATCTTGCGGTTCAGGGTAATCTGGCTTTCCTTCATCCCATGGATCAGGCGGCTGTAGGTCATCCCATGCTGCCGGGCGGCGGCGTTTATGCGGGCAATCCACAGGCGGCGCAGATCGCGTTTGCGGACGCGGCGGTCGCGATAAGCGTACCACAGGCTTTTCAGCATGGCTTCATTGGCGCGCCGGAAAAGGCGATGGCGGGTGCCAAATTGGCCCTTGGTGATCTTCAGTACTTTCTTATGGTGCTGGCGCCGGTAAGGGCCAGTCTTTACACGTGTCATGTTTTTCTCTCCTGCGAACCCCTGGGCGCCGGTAGCTTCTGAACTACCCGTTGCATACACCCAACAGCCGCAACTAAAAAGGTGGATAGGATAGGCAAGACCTGCCCAAGGCAGGCTTGCTGGCCCAAATGAAAGCTACTCTGCTTTCTTCAGGTAAGGCGCCAGCCGGTGCACCCGTTTTACGATCCCGCGCCCTCTTACGGTCACGGTCTCGGTAAACAGGGCTTTCGTGCGGCTGGATGTACGCCGGCGCAGGTGGCCTTTGCCAATCTTGGTGCGCATCAGCTTACCCGAACCGGTTACATGAAAACGCTTAGATGTAGCCTTATGGGTCTTGATTTTATACTTTCCTACAGTAGGTTTACGTGCCACGATCGAACTCCTCTCACACAAAATTCCGCGGATCTTGTTCGTATCCGCGGATGTCAACAAAACCTTGAACCAGAGATTGGATACAGCGCTACGAGTCGGTTTTCTTCTTCGCTACCTTTCCGGGAGCCAGAACCATCAGCATGGTTCGCCCTTCCAGAGCAGGGGCCTGTTCAACAATTCCGACATCGGATAAGATTTCTGCAACCTCTTTCAAGTCATTGAGCGCCAGTTCTGGATAAGTAATTTCACGTCCCCGGAAGCGAATACGCACTTTGACTTTCATCCCATCGGACAACCAGCGGCGAGCATCGCGGACCTTGAGATCACGATGATGTTCGTTGGTTTTTGGGCGCAGGCGAATCTCCTTGACTTCAATCTTTGTCTGAGCCTTGCGGGCTTCCCGCTCTTTTTTCGCTCGCTCGTAAACAAATTTTCCGAAATCCATCACCCGGCACACCGGGGGATCAGAGTTGGGAGCGACCTCGACCAGGTCAAGTTCTGCGTCACGAGCGATACGTTGGGCTTCCTCGGTAGATACGACACCTATGTTTTCGCCGGCAGGGCCGATCAGACGCACCTGCGGAACTCGGATGGCCTCATTGACTCGATAAGTAATTGCGCTGATAAGATACTCCTCTCAAAACTGGTTAATCACAGCCGTGTTTTACGTGACGGGCATGATACCAAAAAACACCCGAATCGTCAACCACCGCTTTAGATGCCAGCCTGGATAGCTGTGCGCTAGACGCGCTTTTCAATATCATCCAGGGCGCGGGCCAGGAACTGCTCTACTCGCATAGCGCCCAGGTTCTCCTCACTGCGCAAGCGCACTGCCACGCTGTCCGCTTCTACCTCGCGGTCGCCAATCACCAACATGTAGGGTATCTTTTGTACCTGTGCGTCGCGGATCTTTGCGTTCATGCGTTCGCCGCGATCATCCAGCTGCACGCGCAGTCCGGCTTCCTTCAGTTGCTTCATGACCTGTTCAGCAAATTCCAGGTGCCGGTCGGCGATGGGAATGATGACTGCCTGGATCGGAGCCAGCCAGACCGGAAAAGCTCCAGCATAGTGCTCGATCAGCACGCCCATGAAGCGCTCCATGGAGCCCAGCAGCGCCCGGTGGATCACATAAGGGCGATGTTCTTGGCCATCTTTGCCAACGTAGGTCAGGTTGAAGCGCTCGGGCAGATTGAAATCGAATTGGATCGTAGATAACTGCCACTCGCGCCCCAGGGCATCCTTGATCTTGATGTCAATCTTGGGCCCATAGAAAGTGGCTTCACCTTCATCGACTTGATAGGGAATGCCGGCGCGGTCGAGCGCCTGGCGCAGAGCTTCTGTGGGAGCGACCCACTCCTCAGGTTTGCCAGCGGCCTTTGCCGGGTTGCGGGTGGAAAGATAGGCCTGAAAGTCCTGAAACCCAAAAGCCCGCAGGATGTTCAGGCTGAAATCCAGCACGCGGTCGATTTCTTCTGGCATCTGGTCTGGCCGGCAGAAAAGATGCGCATCGTCCTGGGTAAAGCCGCGCACGCGCAGCAAGCCGTGCAGCACCCCACTGCGTTCGTAGCGGTAGACTGTGCCCCATTCAGCAAAGCGCAGCGGCAAATCGCGGTATGAGCGCAGTTGGCTCTTGTAGATCTGCATATGGAAGGGGCAGTTCATCGGTTTCAGGTAGTAAAGCTGCTCTTCAATATCCAGGGGCGAGTACATGTTTTCGCCGTACCAGTCCAGGTGTCCGCTGGTCTCCCACAAGTTGGCTTTTCCGATGTGGGGGGAGAAGACGAAATCATAGCCGCCCTTTTCGTGCTGCTCCCGGCAGTAATCCTCGGCAAGCTTGCGGATCATGCCGCCCTTGGGATGCCACAGGATCAGGCCTGGGCCGACTTCATCGCTCACGCTGAATAGATCCAGCTCGCGGCCCAAACGCCGGTGGTCGCGTTTCTTGGCTTCTTCCAACTTCCAGAGATACTCTTCTAAATCCTCAGCCTTCTCCCATGCTGTTCCATAGATGCGTTGAAGCTGCGCCTGTCTTTCATCCCCGCGCCAGTATGCTCCAGCAACCGTCAGCAATTTAATTGCATGAGGGTTGATCTGCAGTGTGTTTTCCACATGCGGCCCGCGGCACAAGTCCACAAACTGGCCGTGGGTGTAGATGGAGATTTCTGGGCGAGTGGAAAGAGGGTTGCCATATTCATCTAAATCTCCAGTCTCCAGGCCATCAATCAGTTCAAGCTTGTAAGGCTGATCTTTGAAAATACGGCGGGCTTCGTCTGCTGAGACAACCTGCTTGACGAAAGGATGGCCCTCGGAAATGATGACGCGCATGCGTTTCTCGATGGCCTCCAGGTCGTCGGGAGTCAGCGGGCGCGGCAGCTCGAAGTCATAATAAAAACCATCCTCCACTGGAGGGCCGATCGTGTAGCGGGCCTCGGGGAACATTTCCAGTACTGCCTGCGCCATCACATGCGCCGCCGAATGGCGAATGCGGTAAAGGTCGCTGTCTTCATAACGTTCGTGATGCTTCTTATCCATTTCGAAATCTCCTTTCAAAAAACAAAAAATCTCGCCCGGCCTGGGGCGAGAGTAAAAACTCACACGGTTCCACCCAGATTGCTCAAGATTGAGCATCTCTGTGCGACGGATAACGGTGTCAGCCGTTCACCTTACTGAGGGGCAGCCCTGTTCAGGGTCACGCTCGCGGGTGGTTTTCGCCGTTTGGCTTTCGCAGGAGACTCTCAGTCGCTGATCTCCATTCCCTGTCGAAGCTCGAGCAGTTACTCGTCCCGGTCGTTGCGTTTGCAAATATGGAATTGTGGTGGGTGGAATAGGGCTCGAACCTACGACCTCTGCGATGTCAACGCAGTGCTCTAACCAACTGAGCTATCCACCCGAGAGAATAGATTATACCCACACAGTCGAAAATAGGCAAGGTTCAGATGGAAGATTCAAAATGAAAGTGTGGAGAGAAAAGTTGTGATCGATTTGGCCACTTCTTGGGGTTGTTCCAGCATCACCATGTGACCTGCCTGCGGGATAATCTTTAAAACGGCGCCAGGGATGTTATTCGCCAGGAACTGGGCATTGCGCACCGGGGTCATCCTGTCTTCTTCCCCGCAGAGTATCAGGGTTGGCCGCTGAATTTGGGAGATGCGTTGGGTCTCGTCGAAGGCATTGCAAGCGATAAAATCTCCCTGCAGCACACTGGGACGAGTCGAAGCCATGCGCTGGCCTGCCAGTTCAATCAGTTGGGCGGAAGTATGCGAGCTGAAAGACCACTGCACCACCATTTCAACTGCGCGGGGAAAAGTAGTATCGTTGGCTGCGCTTTCCAGCAGCAAGGGGTTGACTCGCAGGCGCGCCCCCGCGCCAATCAGACCCAGCCCTAGAACATGCTCTGGATAGTTCAGCGCCAGGTGAATGGCGACGGCGCTGCCCATCGAATGGCCGATGAACACCAGGCTATGCATTCCCAGCGCGGTCAGCCATTCCAACACTGCATCTGCATATGCCGAGATGGTTTGCTTGCCCCGCCCAGGTGATTTCCCATGCCCGGGTAAATCGGGTGCAAAAACGCGATATCCGGCCAGGCGGCGAATTTCAGCCGGCCAATAAAGGTGGGTGCCTCCTGCTCCGTGAATTAAAACAACCGGGGGGCGAAGCCCTTCCTCGCCCCCCTTATACAGGTGATAATACAGATTCGCATCAACAGGCATGGGGTTTCATAGTCCGTGTCGCAAACGGTCAGCCGCTTCTTCGCTTAAGGGGATAACCACCCGCACCCGTGTGCCGCGTCCAGGGGACGATTCAATTCGCAGGACACCGTTGACCAGTTCGGCGCGCTCGCGCATATTCACCATTCCCAGGCTTCCCCGGTTGTTATATGATGCATCCACCTCGCCGACATTAAACCCAACCCCGTCATCTTCGATTTCTAGCATGTTCAGGTTTTCCCTCAGGGATTTCAGGCGTACCCAGATATGCGCCGCCCGGGCATGCTTGCGGGCGTTATTGACCGCCTCTTCAGCAATGTAGAACACCACGGCCTGTTTGCTGGCTTCGAGCGTTTGCACGATCTCCGGGTCGACTTGAACAATCACCTCCTGATTGTATGTTTCTTTGGTCTTTTCAGCCATTGATTCCAGGGCAGCTACCAGTCCCTGGGACTCGAGCACCAGGGGGCGCAGGGTGAAGAGCATATGACGGATTTCTTTGGTAGTGCGGCGGGCCAGCTCTTCGATCTTGAACAGTTCTTCGGAGGCGGATTTCGCGTCGCGCTCGATCAACCGCCGGGCAAAATTCACTCGCATGGCAATGGCAGCCACCGATTGGGTAGGCCCATCGTGCAGATCACGGGCGATCTTTTTGCGTGCTTCTTCCTGGATTTCCATCATGCGTTCTTTTTCCAGCTCCAGGTCACGGTAGAGCTGCGCGTTTTGCAGGGCAATCATCGCCTGATTGCCAATAATATCCAGGATTTCACGGCGATCAGGGGTGAAAAACTCGATTTCGGGATGGGCAAAGATCAGAATGCCATAGGCATCCAGACCTGAGCGCAGTGGAATGCAATACACAGACCGGCAGTCTCTCAGGCTGAGAAAGCGGTTTAGCTCCTGGTCTCGATGGAGATTCCGTGAGAGGGTGGGCTGCCCCTCATCAATCGCCCGGGCAATGAGCCCGGTGGTGCCAGGCATGGTGATGCGCGTATCGGAAAGCACCAGGCCTCGGGAGGTGCCGATGCGCAGTTCGGGTTCTTTGTTTGCATTAGGGGCATAGAGCATCACCGCGCTGATCAGTTTCTCGGCGGGGGCATTTAGCTCCACCAATGTCTTGGCGCTCAAGTCCAGGGCTGTCTCCATGACACGCGTATAGTTCAAGGAAGAACTGAGGGCAGAAATTAAATTGTATATTGCCCGGCGCCTCTCGCGCTCCTTTTCGTCAATCTCGGGCGGCGCAGAGCCGGTGGATCGTTGAAATAACCCTTTCCCCAGCGCCTGGCTCAGGAAGGCGAAGAACAAACCAACTACCAGGCATAGCGGCAGCAGGACACCCAACAAGCGGAAAACTTCCTCTGTGGGCAGAAATAAATTAGCAACCAGACCCTGGGTAATGATGTTTAGAACGATACAGACGATTGCACCGGCCCACTGGTAGTATAACGAAGCAGTGATCAACGGCAGCAGACTTACCCAGTAGGTATCCAACTGGTAAGGGGCGCTCAAGTAGAAAAACAGGTGGGCAAACAGGAAATCCCCCAACAAGTTCGCAGTGCGAAAAGATCGTTTGCGGCGGCTGACCCCAACCAACATGGTGGCGAAGAAGTTCATACAGGTGGCAACGCCCAGGAGAATGGAGAGAGGCAAGGTGAAACCAACTCCCTTGATCATCCAGACGCTGAGCCCAATCAAGAAGGCCCAGCGAATGACCAGGATTACCCAGTCAACCGAGGTGGATAAATTTACGCTGCGCATACCCTATAATGATAACCGAAAAAGTGCGCTTGACAAGACATCAACCTTCATCTGTGAGCGATTCGTTCCGCAGGTAGTCTGCCAGGTAGGGTCGGGCAGCCAGGACAGCCCTGGCCCGGTGGCTGAGCTGGTTCTTTTCGTCCATACTCAGCTCAGCCATTGTCCGCCCCAACTGCGGGATCAGGAAGATGGGATCGTAGCCGAATCCATTCTGGCCGCGTTCCTGTGAGATGATTTCTCCCGAGCATACCCCCTCGGTGGAGCGCACCACTCCAGCAGGGGTGACCAGTGCGATGAGACAGCGGAAGCGCGCCGGCCACGGGGGTGGCGTCCCCTCCAGGCGTTCCAGCAAGTAGCGGCGCCGGTCAGCATCGCTGGCCCCAGGTTTTGGAGAAAACCGCGCCGAATGCAAACCGGGCAGGCCATCCAGGGCATCCACTTCCAGCCCCGAGTCATCCGCCAGAGTCAGCATGCCCGAGAGGCGGGCGAATGCCAGGCCTTTGAGGGCGGCATTCTCTGCGTAGGTCTGACCATTCTCTTCAACTGTGAGTTCCAGGCCGAGCAGGGCAGGGGTTACCAGTTCCACCTCCAGATCTTGAAGTAAAGCCTGAATTTCAATCAGTTTACCCGGATTGTTGGATGCCAGCAGTAATTTCGACATAATTTCTCCTGATAAGCGCAGCGGTCTTCTTTTGGCAGGCAGTGTTTATGTTATAATCTCGGCGCAGATAAAATTATTGGTGCGGTTTTCCCAAGCCGGTAATCCGGAGCTCGTTCCAGGGATGTGAAAAATAACCGGGCTCTATTTTAATCTAGAATCGATGCTGACCCGTGAATGACTCTCGCGATTTTCTTACCCTTAACGTTGGTTTTATCGTACATCAGACGGTAGGCTACACTCGGGACTTCCCGATTGAGGCTCCATCGGTCTACCTGCCCCCGGACATGAATTTAAGTGACCTGAAGGGATTTGTGCGCGTCACGCGCACTGCCCAGGGTTTGTTGGTGCAGGTGAACATGAAAGCCAGCACGTCTTCTGAGTGCGTACGCTGCCTGGTGGATTTCCAGCAGCCTCTGGAGGCAGATTTCACAGAATTGTATGCCTTTACCCTCAACCAGACCACAGAGACCGGTTTATTGATGCCTGAAAGCGGAAAAATTGATCTGGCTCCGATGCTGCGGGAAGAGATGATCCTGGCTATTCCCATCAGCCCATTATGCAAGCCGGACTGTAAGGGCCTGTGTCCGGTATGCGGGGAGAACTTGAATGAAACCACCTGCAACCATGAGGATGACGATATCGATCCTCGTCTGAGCGCGCTGCGCTCATTGGAGAAAGAATAAGGTCCAAAGCCGCAGTTCCATCTCTGCTGGCAATACCCACAATGAGCAGCTTAATTTGACTGCACCTGCACGGATGAGGGCTTTTCATGGCTCGCCCAGATAAAACTGCACCGAGGAGTCAAGTTTTTAGTAGGCTGGTTGCCAAAGCCAGCCAACAGGGATATCTCAGTATCGAAGACATCCTTGAAATCTATCCTGCCGCCTCGAAAAATAAGGATCAACTGGCCCTCCTGGTGGAGGCATTGCAGTTCCAGGGCGTGGCAATTTTGGAGCAGGAGGCGGATGAGCAGGCAACTCCCCTACAAGAGGTTGAGGAGAAGGACCCGGGCCAGCTGGAATATACGACTGGCGATGATGCGGTGACGCTCTATCTAAAAGAGATGTCGCTCACCCCTTTGCTGACCGTGGAAGAAGAATTGGCCCTGGCTAAGCGGATTGCCCGGGCAAGCCAGGCGCGAGATGAACTGGTTCGCCTGAACGGACAAAACCCCGAACGTCGCCTGGAACTTGAAGCCCTGGTGAAAGATGGACAGATTGCGCGCGAATTTCTGATTAAAGCCAACACTCGCCTGGTGGTCAGCGTCGCCCGCCGCTATGTGGGCCGGGGCGTCCCATTTCTGGATCTAATCCAGGAGGGCAACCTGGGCTTAATGAAAGCAGTCGATAAATTTGAGTACCAGCGCGGCTTTCGCTTTTCCACCTATGCCACCTGGTGGATCCGCCAGGGGATCATCCGCTCGATAGCCGATCAGGGACGCACCATTCGTGTGCCGGTGCACATGGTTGACCGGCTCCGCCAGGTTTACAAGGTCTCACAAGAGATGGAACAGCAGCTTGGCCGCGTGCCCACGGTAGAAGAATTGGCCGGCCGGCTTGATTTGGAAATCTCGAAGCTGCGCTGGATGCTCCAGGTTGCCCTGACACCGCTCTCTCTGGAGACGCCTGTGGGAGAGGATGAGGAGGCTGAGCTGGGTATGTATGTCGAGGACATCGCCTCTCCCAGCCCGGCCCAGATGGCCTATGAGAATATCTTGCGTGAGCGGGTGGAGCAGGTGTTGGCGACCCTATCTCCACGCGAAGCGCGTGTTTTGCGCCTGCGCTTTGGCCTGGGCCAGGACCGCCCGTACACTCTGGAAGAGGTGGGGCAAAAGTTCGGCCTGACCCGCGAGCGCATCCGCCAGATCGAAGGCAAGGCTTTGCGGCGATTGCGCCAGCCAGGCAAGGCGCGTCTGCTGCGCGAGTACAGCTGAGTCCCGGGCGCGAAATGCTCTTGACAAAAACTTGCCCTGGTTTTAGACTCTGCTTTACTTCTTTGCTCGAAAGGATATGCGCGATGGTGCCTGTGCGGATTAACTATATGATGATGCGTGTCTCGATGGCGGCCATGATGGCCATGTCGGGTCGCGCTCAGCGACGGGCAGCCAGTTGGTTTGGGGATTCTTGTTGATCCTGACTCCTAAGCAATCTGCGGGCTGTCCACATGGGACAGCCCTTTTTTTTGATCTGAGCTTATATTACACCGGAGGTCTCTTATGTCTGAAACTATTCTTGTAGCTGTTGCCTGGCCATATGCCAACTCGGAGATCCATGTTGGCAACATCACTGGTTCTTATCTGCCGGCGGATATCTTTGCCCGCTACCACCGCCTGCGGGGTAACCGGGTGATCATGGTCTCTGGCTCAGATGCACATGGCACCCCGGTCACTGTGCGCGCCGATGCAGAAGGCCTCACCCCGCTGCAGGTCTACCAGAAGTATCACGCCTCGTTTATCGAGCTGTTCCAGAAGCTGGGCCTGGCCTATGATCTGTTCAGCAGCACGCATACCGAAAACCACTTCAAGGTATCCCAGGCGATCTTCCTGGCGTTGAAACAGAACGGCTATCTGTACACCGAGCGCCAGCAGCAGTGGTATGCGCCTTCCCAGGGGCGCTTCCTGCCCGACCGCTATGTCGAAGGCACCTGCTATCTGTGCGGCTATCCCAATGCACGCGGCGACCAGTGTGATGGCTGCGGCAGCCTGCTGGATGCCACTCTGCTGATCGACCCGCGGGCGAAGACGGATGGCTCCACGCCCGAACTGCGTGAGACGGAACATTTCTATATGGATCTGGGGGCGCTCGAACCGGCCATTGTCGACTTCTTGCGCCAGCGTCAGGGCTACTGGCGCCCGAATGTTCTGCGCCAATCGCTGGGCCAGATCCTGGCGGATCATCTGCACGGGCGCGCCATCACCCGCGACCTGGATTGGGGCATCCCGGTGCCGGTGGAAGGCTGGCAGGGCAAGTGCCTGTATGTCTGGTTCGAAGCGGTGATCGGCTATCTCTCAGCGGCGATCGAGTGGGCGCAGCTGTCAGGCCAGCCTAAGGCCTGGGAGGATTGGTGGTTCAACCCGGAGGCGCGCGCCTTCTATTTCATCGGCAAGGACAATATCCCCTTCCATGCGGTTATCTGGCCTGGACAGCTGATCGGGGCGGGGGAGTGGTTTGGGAAAATCTTCCAGGAAGATGGGCGGCGCCTGACTCTGCCTTTCGATGTGCCAGCCAATGAATTCATGAACCTGGAGGGGCAGAAGATCTCCGGCAGCCGCAACTGGGCGGTGTGGGGGCTGGATTTCCTCAGCCGTTACGATCCTGATCCGCTGCGCTACTACCTGACCGCCAATATGCCCGAAACCAAGGACACCGACTGGGATTGGGATGATTTCGTGCGCCGCAATAACGATGAACTGGTGGCGACCTGGGGCAACCTGGCGAACCGCGTCCTGTCCTTCGCCTATCGCAACTGGGAGGGGCGGGTCCCCGAGCCGGGCGAGCTGCGCCCGCAGGATCAGGAAATCCTGCAGGTTGTCGAGGCGGGCTTTCAGAACGTAAGCGATCATCTGAGCGCGGCGCGCCTGCGCGCTGCCTTGAATGAGGCGCTGCGCCTGGCCTCGGAGGGGAATAAATACCTGGACAGCGCCGCGCCCTGGTTTGAAATCAAGACCGATAAAGCCGCCGCAGCCAAGACCATCTATACTGCCCTGCGGGTGATCGATTCGCTCAAAGTGCTGTTTGCCCCTTACCTGCCTTTCAGCTGTGAGCGCCTGCACCAGTACCTGGGATATACCACCCCCTTGTTCGGCGAGCAGTACACCGAGACCCACATCGATTCTCTGGGCGAGCATACTGTGCTGCGCTACCGCCCGGGCCAGGCCGGGGTGCAGTGGTTTCCCAGCCAACTCAAACCCGGACAGGCTATGGTCCAGCCAGCCCCGCTGTTCCGCAAGCTGGAGCCCAGCGTCGCCGCTGAAGAAAGGGCAAAACTAGGGAAACACGAGTGAAATCAGGGGTGCAGCGGTAATCAGAACGCTGTCTTTGATATCGTATCAGCCGCGGTGCGTTCAGGCCGCGGCTCTGCGCGCCTGGCCAGGGGATTTGAGATACCAGCAGGCCCGCTCGAGGGCAAACAGCAACTCGTAGACCTGCTCCCCGCCAGGCACAGGCCCGGGCGCCATGACCAGGATATGATAGCCGCTCTCATCCTGCCACCTGCGCCCGGTGGAGGTGACAGGATAGACACCCCCCTGCCAGGTGAACCTGAGTGGGGTGATCTTGCCAGCGCTGCCAGCCTGGCCAGATTCATAGCGGGCGATCACTTCGACCGGCTCCATGCCTATTCATCCACTTCTTCGCTCAAGTAATCCACCAGGAGCTGCAGCGCCTGTTCGGCGGAAAGCTCCTTGTTGAGCAGGCGATCGCCCTGCCACACAAAGCTCCAGGCCTCGTCGACATCATCGGCGCTCAGGCCGATCCATACCAGGCCGACCGGTTTCTCGGGGGTGCCGCCGCCCGGCCCGGCGATGCCGCTCACCGAGAGGCCGATATCCGCCGCCAGGGCGTGGCGCACGCCGCGCGCCATCTCGATCACCGTCTCCTTGCTGACCGCGCCAAATTTCTCCAGCGTCGCCCAGCGCACGCCCAACAGGCGCACTTTGGCTTCGTAAGCGTAAGCCGTCACGCTGCCCATGTAATAGGTGGATGAGCCAGGGATGTTGGTCAGGCGGTGTCCGATCAGCCCGCCAGTGCATGATTCGGCTACTGCCAGGCGCAGCCCCCTGCGGCGCAGCAGCTCTCCAGCCTGCACTTCGAGCGGCGGCTGGCCAGTTGTGGTCTGTTCGTTCTCTTTTATCTTATCCATTGTGGAATGATTATAACCGGGATAATCGCCCTGCGCTTGGTATAATCGCCAGCACTGAGGTGCACATGGCGCTAAACGAGATCTACAATTACCTGCAGCTTACCGATCATCTGGCGACTGCCGGGCAGCCCAGCGAAGCGCAGCTCGCCGAGGTCGCTCAGGCTGGCTGTCAGCTGGTGATCAACCTGGCCCGCACCGGGCAGGATTATTCCCTGCCCGACGAAGCCTCCACCGTGCTGGCCAACGGCATGGAGTACATCCATATCCCGGTGATCTGGGAAGCGCCCACCCGCACGAATCTGGAGAACTTCATGGCGGTGATGCAGGCCAATCATGGGCGCAGGGTGTTTCTGCACTGCGCCGCCAATATGCGCGTCTCGGCCTTTGTGGCCCTGGATCGCATCCTGCGTCTGGGCTGGACCAGGGAGCAGGCTTTTGCCGATATGCAGCGCATCTGGAACCCTGATGCACGCTGGAAGGATTTCATTGAAGGCGCTTTATCCCTGCAGTCATAGGCTGGTGTTTATATGGTTCACTGGCTTATGCAAAGAGGTATAATCCATTTGAGATATGTTGAAGCGATATGCTCGAAATGAGGTGAGCAGTGAACCCGTTATTAAGCCGGATTTCTATAAACCCAAATGTATGTTTTGGTAAACCATGTATTCGCGGCACACGGATATGGGTGTCTTTAATTCTTGATTTTCTGGCGAATGGGATGACCCCTGATCAGATCCTGATTGAGTATCCACAACTTACTCATGAAGATATTTATGCTGCGATTGCCTATGGCGCTGAAATGTCGCGCCAGCGGTTTGTGTCGCTCCCGACTGAGGCAGTTTGATGAAGTTTAAACTGGACGAGAATTTCGGCACGCGCACTCAGAAAATATTCATTGATTCTGGTCATGATGTGCAAACAGTTTACCAGCAAGGACTGCGAGGAGTATCAGATGAGCAGTTATATGGGATATGTCAGTTGGAGCAGCGCTGCCTGGTGACATTGGATCTGGATTTCGCTAATGTGCTGCGATTTTCGCCGGATGGTTCTGCCGGCATCGTTGTGATTCGCCTGCCCGAAAACCAGAGACTGCCTGTACTCGAAAATCTTGTGCGTTATTTTTTAAGGGTGGTTGAACAGATGCCAGCAGCAGGCCAGCTGTGGATCGTTGAGGTCGGGCGCGTGCGTGTGCATCAGTCTGGCGAAGAGTAGCAACTCTTGAGCCAGGATTGTCTCCGTGGATTTTAGGGGATATCGTTTTTGTTCCAGTTTTCAAGATAGAAGATTATCCACCGGGTGAGACTGGTTTTGTGCGGTTGTATGTTACAATTCCGGTTCAATCATGAAGGAGGCCTACTACTCCCCTGAATCCATTGAACGCAAAGCGCAAGAATTCTGCCAGCAGCTCGAACAGCGCCAGCGCCGCCGCTTAGAACGCTTCATCCCGCGCCGCTCGGCCCTGCTGGCGCTGGATATGCAGGCTTATTTTTTCGAGCCTGCCTCGCATGCCTTCATCCCCTCCGCTCCGGCGATCGTCCCCGGCATCCAGGCCCTGGTCAGGCTTTACCTGCAACACCAATTACCGGTTATTTTCACCCGCCACCTGAATACCCCTGAGAATGCCGCCAGCATGGCGACCTGGTGGAAGCAGTTAATTCTGCCGGGCGACCCGCTCAGTGAGATTATTCCATCTCTCGATCTTTCTCGGGGAGTGGTGGTTCATAAAAGCCAATACGATGCTTTTTATCACACGAGTCTGGAAGATCTGCTGCGCAGCCAGGAGGTGAGCCAGGTGGTCATCTGTGGGGTCATGACGCACCTGTGCTGCGAGACCACCGCCCGTTCGGCCTTCATGCGCGGCTACGAGGTGTTTTTCACCGTTGATGGCACAGCCACCTACAACGCCGAGCATCACTGGGCCGCGCTGCTGAACCTGGCGCATGGTTTTGCCACCCCCGCGCTGACCCAGGAGATCGCTGCCGCCCTGGAAGGAAAACATGCCGGTTGAGCCGGTCGCCATCATCGGAGCAGGGCCAGCCGGGCTGGCTGCGGCCATCCAGCTCAGGCGCTATGGCCTCGCGCCGCTGGTCTTCGAGCGGGCAGAGGTGGGCGGGCTGCTGTGGAACGCCAACCTGGTGGAAAACTACCCCGGCTTTCCCGGCGGCATCCCAGGCCCGGAATTGGTCAGGCGCATGGTGGAGCAAGCCCGGCAGCATGGGGTGCAGGTGATCCGCGTCGAAGTCAAACAGCTGACCTATTCTGGCGATCGATTTACTCTGCTCACAGAAGAGCAGGCAGTTTCCTGCCGCGTGGCGGTGATCGCCAGCGGCACCCGCCCGCGCCAGTTCGAGGGCCTGGGCATCCCGGCTGACCTGCAGGACAGGGTGTTATACGAGGTTGCCCCTCTGCTGGACGCAGTCGGCAAGCGCATCGCCATCGTTGGAGCGGGGGACGCCGCCTTTGACTACGCCCTCAACCTGGCGCGCAACAACACTG
This sequence comes from Anaerolineales bacterium, assembly GCA_016935755.1. Taxonomy (GTDB): domain Bacteria; phylum Chloroflexota; class Anaerolineae; order Anaerolineales; family UBA4823; genus JAFGQI01. Next base: position 5,239 of record JAFGQI010000170.1, on the reverse strand, counting down.
TCTGCATCCTCAACCGCGGCGAGCGGGTGAAATGCCTGCCTCTGCTGTGGGAGCGCGCCTCCGCCGCTGAGCGCATTACCTACCATCCTAATTGGAGGGTTGCGGCAGTTGAACAGCATCCGGAGGCTGGCCTGCGCCTGGCATGCGAGACTCCCCAGGGCCGCGCCTGGCTGCCGGCAGATTACCTGATCGGCGCTTTGGGCCGCCTCCCACAGGTGGACTTCTTCTCCCCTGAATTTCTGGAAGCCGCCCCGCAGCTGCAGCAGCAGGGGCTGCTCTATTGGATCGGAGATGTCAGGAACGGCCTCTACCGGCAGACCGCCATCGCGGTGGGCGATGGCCTGCGGGCTGCCATGCAGATACACCAACATACGAAGGAACTTCACACATGAAAATTATTGCTTCCGCTGGGCGAGAAGATGTCGCTATGGTCTACATTGCCGAGATGGAAAGCGGCAACCTGGTCGAGCTGGTCGAATCGCTGCAGCCGCCCCTGCGGCGCGAGAAAAAATGGGTGCTGCTGGTCTCGACCATGTTCGGTTGCCCGGTGGGCTGCATGATGTGCGACGCGGGCGGATATTATCAAGGCAAGCCCTCCAAAGAGGAGATCCTGGCGCAGATCGACTTCCTTGTGCGCCGGCGCTACCCGGAGGGCAGCATCCCCTGCGAGCAGTTCAAGATCCAGTTCGCCCGCATGGGTGAGCCAGCCTTGAACATGAGCGTTCTGGATGTGCTGGATGAGCTGCCCCTACGCTACCATGCGCCCGGCCTGATGCCCTCCGTCTCGACCATCGCCCCGGTCGGTACGAACAGGTTTTTCGAGCGCTTGCTGCAGATCAAGAACGAAAAATATCCCGCCGGGCATTTCCAGTTCCAGTTCTCGCTCCACACCACGGATGAGGCCCTGCGTGACCGGCTGATCCCGGTCAGGAAGTGGAGCTTTGCCGAGATGGCGCGCTACGGGGAGCGCTTCTACGCCCCTGGAGACCGCAAGATCACGCTCAATTTTGCCCTGGCGCAGGGCACGCCGCTCGATCCGGCGGTATTATTGGCTCACTTCGACCCGACCCGGTTCCTGGTCAAGATCACCCCGCTCAACCCGACCTACCGCGCCAGGGATAACGCCCTGGCCTCGTATATCGACCCCTTCCAAGAGGACGAGAATGATGCCCTGGTGCAGGCGCTGCGTGAAGCGGGCTACCGGGTGATCGTCAGCATCGGCGAGGTGGAGGAGAACCTGATCGGCAGCAACTGCGGGCAGTACATCAAGCGACACCTCTCTGCGGCCGAGCCGATCCAGGATGGCTATACCTACTGCCTGCAGGATCTGGCTGACCCGGTCAGTTGATCGGGCTGGCTAGGCCAGATCGCAGTACTGTTGAATAGAGATGACGACCTGGGGGAAATGCGCCAGAATCTGGCGGTCCCCCGTCACCAGCGGCACCTGCAGATCCTGCGCCAGGGCGACAAACTCGCAGTCGTAAGCTGAACAGGGACTGGAGGCCGCCAAATTCAGCACCTGCCAGGAATTGACTTCATATTCCCGGCTGCGCACCAGCTGCATGGCCGCAAGCATGATCTGGTGGGCAGCCTCCAGCGAGAGCAGGTTTTTGCGCAGATAGAGCGCCAGCACATTGCGCAGCTCGCTGCGCCAGAGCAGAGGCGCGGCCCACAGGGGGTCTTTGCGGTAAACCTGCTCGGCCTGCGCCGAGCGCGGGCTGTTCAGGTACAGGTAACCGATCAGGTTGGTATCGGCTACGATCATGGCCGCCCTGCGCTCTTAGCCTGGTTGAAATCCTCATCGGAAATCTGGTAGGCGGCGGTTTGCTCGCGCAGCTGGCGGGCGCGGGCTAACAGCAGGTCGGGATCCAGCGGCTGGCTGGAGACGGCCTGCTCCAGGCAAATCAGCACCTGGCTGTTCAGGCTGCGCCGGTTGGCCTCAGCCAGCTGCTTAAGGCGCTGGTAAAGATCCAGCGGGATATTTTTCAGCGTCATGGCGGGCATATATCCTCCTAAATGGAACCATTTTGGAACCATTATCGCCCGACAACCTCCCTTTGTCAAGTTAAAACAAAAACCTGGCAGGTTTCCAAAACCTGCCAGGTTTGGCGCTGGTAAAAGTCAATGCGTCTCGGTCACCTTATGGATAGTGCGCGGCGACTCGGTGTCGTAGCCCTTGACGCGCGTCAGGTGGTAGGCGAAGAGCTGCGCCGGGATGATCGCCGCCAGCGGGGTCAGCCATTCGGGGATGTCCGCTGGCAGGGGCAGGGGCGATTGGGCCTGCTCCAGGGCCTCGGCCTGGTCGGAGATGATCAGCAGTTCGGCCTGGTGCACGCGGCGCAGCTGGCGCAGCATGCCCAGCACATCCCGGTAGACCTTGCCGCCCGGCGCCACCGCCATGACCGGGAAGCCGCGGTCGACCATGGCGATCGGCCCGTGCTGGAAATCGGCGGAGGAATAGGGTTCCGCCACCACGTAGCTCAGTTCCTTCATCTTCAGCGACCATTCGAAGGCGGTGGCGTAGTTGTAGCCGCGCCCGATCACCACGCAGTGGCTCATGTAGCGGTAGCGCTCGGCGCTGCGCTGGATGCGCTCGTCCAGTTCCAGCGCCTGGCGCGCCCAGGCGGGGATTTGGGCCAGGGAAGCCTGTTTTACGGGGTCGCCCAGCAGAGCGGCGGAGAGCATGGCAATCGCCATCAGCTCGGCGGTGTAGGTCTTGGTGGCGGCCACCGCCGCCTCAATCCCGGCCTGGATGTCGATCACAAAATCTGCCGCCTGGGCCAGCGGGGAGGCCGGGGCGTTGGTGATCGCCAGGGTTGGGCAGCCCTGGCGGCGGCCCTCCGCCAGCACGCTGACGATGTCGGGCGACTGCCCGGACTGCGACACGCCCACCACCAGCGCGCCCTGCAGCTTTGGCGGGGCGGCGTAATAGGTGAACAGCGAAGGCGTCGCCAGGGCTACGGGCAGGCCGTTGTGCGAGCCCCATAAATAGTTGGCGTAGCGCCCGGCGTTATCGGAGGTGCCGCGCGCCGCCAGGAAGACATAAGCCGGGGCGATGCGGCGAATTTCGGCCGCGATGCGCTCCACCTGGTCGCTCTGGTGCGCCAGGAGCTGCTCCAGCACGGCTGGCTGTTCGAAGATTTCGGATTTTAATGACATTTGCTCATCCTCCATTCCGCCTCGACGTGGCGCATATCGGGTAGGGGCGACCCACCCCGCGCCAATTGTGGCACGTGCAGGCCGGGCCTATTACCCAGACCGGGCACGGGCTGGCCTGGACGGGTCGCCCCTACGCGCACAAGGGGGCCATCAACGAGTAAGAGCTGACAACGGATTCCCCGCGGATTGAACGGATTACGCGCAGCAAAAAATCCGTGTAATCCGTTCCCAAAATCCGCTGTCAGCGATCGGTGGGCGGACGCCGTCCGCCCCTACACCGGATATGCCGCGTAGGGGCGCATGCCATGCGCCCTATGACAGGTCGGCGGGCGAACGCCGTCCACCCTACACCGGGTATGCCGCGTAGGGGCGCATGGTATGCGCCCTATGACAGGTCGGCGGGCGGACGCCGTCCGCCCCTACTCCTCCAGCAGCTCGCCCACGATCAGGATCACCACCCGGTTGGCCAGATAGGCGCACAGCCCGGCGGTGATGGCGACCCAGGCCGGCCAGACGAACAGGGTGGTCAGGTAGGCCAGCAGACCGATCGTGCAGGCCACGCCCAGCGCAAGCAGCGGGCGGCGCAGGTACATCACCAGGCTGTTGCGCAGAGCGGTGCGCAGGCGGCGGTCGCTCTGCTCCAGCAGCAGCGGGAAGACGTAGACCTGGATGGCGGCCCACAGCACCGCCAGCCCGACGAAGGCGCCCTGCGCCAGGGCGGCCCAGCTTTCCCGGAAGCGGGCGTAGAACAGGTAGTTCGCCAGCAGCACCGCCACTGCCAGCAGGTTGAGCAGCAGCCAGCGCCAGCTCAGCCAGAAATGCTGCTTGAAGCCCTGGAAGAAAACCCGCCAGCCAGCCTCCTGCCCGTGCGCCAGCCGGTTGGTCACGTGGTAGAGCGCCGCCGCGGCCGGCGCAGCGGTCACCAGCGGCAGGCTCAGCAGCAGCCACAGCAAGTTGGCGATCACGATTTCAGCCAGCCCGTTCCAGGCGTCCTCCAGCCAATCCCTCAGCATCCCAAACCTCCTGCCTGCTCACCCACTGTCATCCCAACGCTCCCTTATCCCTGTTCACCGCTCTCTGATATTCTACATCATAGTATAATCTGTTAATCTCCGTTTAACCAACCCTGGGAGGATAAGATGCCCCTCAAACCCGGCGACACACTCCACAACCGCTACCGCATTGTCAAACTGCTCAGCGTAGGCGGCTTCGGCGCGGTCTACCGCGCCTGGGACACCACCCTGCAGGGCCCGGTGGCGCTCAAGGAGAGCAAGGAGATCACCCCGGAGGCCGAAACGCAGTTCCTGCGCGAGGCGCGCCTGCTGTTCAAGCTGAAGCACCCCAACCTGCCGCGCGTCTTCGACGCTTTCAGCGAGCCGGGCCAGGGCATGTATCTGGTGATGGACTTCATCGAGGGCCAGGATCTGCAGGAGCTGCTGCTCCAATCCGGCGGGCCGCTGCCCGAGGCGCAGGCGCTGCCCTGGATCGAGCAGGTCTGCGGCGCGCTGGAGTATCTGCACAGCCAGAAGCCGCCGGTGATCCACCGCGACCTGAAGCCCGCCAACATCAAGATCACCCCGCAGGGGCAGGCGGTGCTGGTGGATTTCGGCATCGCCAAGGCGGCCGACCCCGGCGTGCGCACCCTCACCTCCGCCCGGGCGGTGACGCCAGGCTACTCGCCGCCCGAGCAGTACACCAGCCGCGGGCGCACCGACCCGCGCTCGGATATCTACGCCCTGGGGGCCACGCTGTACGCCCTGCTGACCGGCAAGGAGCCGGTGGAAGCGCCTGAGCGCAACCTGGGCAGCGACCTGCCCGCCCCGCGGGCGCTGAACCCCGGCCTCAGCCCGCACCTGGAGACGGCCGTCCTGCGGGCGCTGGAGCTGCAGCCCGAGAAGCGCTGCCAGACGGCGGCGGAGTTCCGTACCGCCCTGGCGCCGCCGGCGCTGAGCGGCCCGACCGGCACGCAGGTGATCCTCGGCCCGCCGGTGACCTCCACTGCGCCGTTGGGGCCGGGCGGCGGAGGGCGCTCCCAGGCGCTGCCCTTGCCAGCGGCAGGCAAGTGGCCGTGGGGCTGGAT
>JAFGQI010000169.1 GCA_016935755.1 Anaerolineales bacterium | reverse complement strand
TGCCTTGATTATATTAAACTTCGCGCCTTTTGAGGAGGGTGCAATTTGGAGTTGTTTTATCCGGTCGTTTTTGCAGGAGAGTCATAAGCACTTATTAAAAAGTTTTACCGAGCTCGTGCCTGAGCTTCACCGCCGCGCCAGCTCCTGGTATGAGGCACAGGGGCTCGTGGACGAAGCCATCGATCATACGCTGGCTTCGCACGATTTTGAGAGAGCAGCAACCCTGATTGAAGAGAATGTAGAAGCGATCTTGATGCGCAGCCAGATCATGATTTTCCTAAACTGGATGGAAAATTTACCCGATGAACATGTGCAAAAGCACCCGCTGCTGTGCTTCTATCACACCTGGGCGTTGCTAATGAATGGTCAGTCTCCAGAGGTGATCGATTACCATTTTCAGAATATGGTGGCTACTCAGGAAGAAACTGAGATAACCAGTACCATGGCCGCCAGGATATCTGTTTTGCGCGCTTACATCTTGACCTTCCAGGCGGATATCCAGCATGCCGCGGCGCTGTGCCGTCAGGCTTTGGATCATCTACCAGAGAACGATCTGTTCCTGCGCAGCACTGCAGCCTGGATATTAAGCCTGGAACGCCTTCGGGTCGGCGATCTCCAGAATGGTATCCTTGCCCTCGATGAGGTTGCCAGGTTAGGCCAGAACATGGGCAACACCCTGATTACTGTGGGCGTGCTTTGCGATCAGGCCAGGCTGCACAAGCGCCAGGGACATCTGCAGCAAGCAAAGTTAGTTCTGGAGCGCGCGTTGCAAATTGCAACCGGCCATCAGGGACAAAGGCTGCCAATTGCCAGCAAAGCGCTGATTGAACTGGGCGATATCAAGCGCGAATGGAACCGTTTAGAGGAAGCGGAGGCTGATCTCGTCGAGGGCATCGAGCTATCCAGGCAGTGGAGCGAGATGGGGGCATTTTACGCTTACCTTTCCCTGGCACGCATCCGCATGGCACAGCAAGATATGGACTCTGCGAGTCGAGCGATTGAAAACGCCTGTCAAATCGCCCGAAAATCCGAAAACACGGATCTAGACGATCTGGTTGCCGACCTTCAGCAAGCAAATTTTTTTATCAGGCAGGGAGATGTTGCAGCTGCCATGCACTGGGCGCAAAAGCGGGGAGTAGTGCCCGGCGTTTCCCCTGAGCCACACACTGTTCTTGATGAGAGCCAGGATTTAATCAACTCCCACCTGCGAAAATATGAGCAGATCGTCCTGGCGCGCTTATTCGTCCGTCAAAGGCAAGCAACTGAAGCACTCAATCTGCTGGAAGCCCTGTTGGCACAGTCCAAGGAACTCGAGCGCATCGATCTGACCATCGAGATCCAGATTTTACGAGCCCTGGCGTTCCAGATTTCAGACCAACCCACCCAGGCGATGGAAGCACTCGCCCAGGCACTGTCACTCGCCGAACCGGGTGGTTACGTGCGCATCTTTCTTGACGAAGGGCAACCTGTGATCCGCCTGATTCGCCAGGCTGCCTCCCGAGGGATAGCTCCGGCATATACAGCCAAACTACTGGCGGCTTCCGGGCCACCGGAAGCGATGGAGAAGATCGCTGAATATGGTTCATCCCATGCTCAAGCCTTTATCGAACCCATCAGCGAGCGCGAACTGGAAGTTCTGCGCCTTCTGGCGGCTGGCATGACCAACCGCGAAATCGCTGAAGAGTTGTTCGTTGCAGTGAGCACGGTGCACTCCCATTGCAAGAGCATTTACGGAAAGATGGACGTACATACCCGTTCGGGCGCAGTGCAGCGAGCCCAAGAGATTGGGTTGATTTAACGGTTCCACCCATCGACCATTCCATTTCACTATCATCCCCTCAAATCGATGGGGAATTTTGTATTCCCCCACCCAATCCCCTGCCTTGGGGATGACAGCCCCCCCATTCTTGTGTAATACTATATCAGAAGCTACCCCAAAAATAACACGCGTGAATTCAGAGGATTGCTAGATGAAATCAACACACAAACCATCACAGACGGTCTACGAAATCAAAGTCCAGGGCGAGCTGGACCAAAGCTGGGAAACCTTCTTTAAGGGTTTGGCGGTCAGGCCTGGTCACCCTGAAGGTCAGGCTGCGCCTACCACAATACTGGTCGGGCCTATGACTGACCAATCGGCCCTGCGTGGGCTGCTCTGCAAGCTATGGGATCTGAACCTGACTCTGATTTCTGTTCGCCGGCTCGAAGAAGATTTAGAATTAGGAGAAAAGAAATGACTGAAAAAAGTGGATTTGACCCAAAAACTGGCACCTGGAACGACAGCCTGACCGGTGACTACCTGTGGTCGCGGAATAACTTTGGTGAAGCCCGGCCGGACGTGATGAGCCCCTTCACCTACTCAATGACGGAGAAGGTATGGGGTAAAGTCAGCTTCCTCCCCGGCTATCGCCTCTCGGGTAATATCTGTGGGCGTTTTTACGCCAATGTTAGCGCCAGCGTCTCCATGCTGAAGGCCCTGGGAAAAAGCAAAGAAACAGCCATCGAACAAATGAAGGATTTGCTGGGGAATGTCCCATCAGACCTGGATATTCCACTGGTTCCCCTATCAAGCGCAACCATGCTGCTGGCACTGCCGCGCATGATCAAGTTAGGTTTAAAGGAGAAAAATGGCGCCAAAGGTGTGCCGGCGTTCCTGAAAACCAGCCTGGAACGCTGCAGTGAAATGCGCCGCCAGATCCAAAACATCCAGCAGAAATCCGAGCTGATCGATTATTGGAACAACAATGTAGAGCCTGAACTCCTCAATGGTATGTGGCTGCTTGGCGGCGCCACCCAGCCGCTGGAAGCAACCGTGAAATTCAGGAAAGAACTGGCAGAAATGGTTGGTGAAGCGGATGCCAACGCGCTCTTTTCAAACCTGAGCGTTGAAGGCGATCTATTGGCCAGCATGGGGCCGGTCGTTGG
>JAFGQI010000168.1 GCA_016935755.1 Anaerolineales bacterium | reverse complement strand
TCAAACGGCTTGAAATTCGATTGGTAAGGTGCTGATTTTCAACCCGACCTATAGTCGGGAAACTTAGATTTGTCTAAAGACGAGTTTTATAATAATTCATCAACCGCCGGAGGGGCTTCGGGCGACTGAAGTCGCGGCAACAAGAGCACAAAGCCTGCCTGCGCAGGCTGAAAGTAGGAGTGAAGTCCACGAAGGTGGACTTCGCGTTCTTGTTGGAGCGATTTTAATCGCCTGAGCAAATTCAGGCGACGATTTTATCTGCCCCGCTATCCCTCCGGTTTCTGCGGAGTCACTGGCGCGGGTGTTGGCGTTGGTACTGGCGTTGGTGTTGGCGCTGGCTTTTGCACTGGTGCGGGCGGCGCCGCAGGCGCCAAATCTGCCGCCCACTTGCTGATGATCGAATCCAGCCCGCCAAAGCTGTCCTTGGTCACCTGGTTCAGTCCGAAGCCCCACAGCACGGCGGTCAGCATGTCCAGCCAGCTGCCCCAGGTCGGCTGGTCGGCCCACAGGAACTTCATCCCCAGCACCGTCGCCAGCAGCAGCGAGATCAGCCCGATGACGATCTTGCCTGCCAGGATGCGCAGCGTCAGGCTGCCCTGCTCCAGCTTCAGGCTGGCGTCCGAGAGTGGGGCTTCTTTGTGCCCCCGCTCGAGCGCCGCCAGCCCAGGCAGGCTGAAGATGAACCTGGGCGCGCCGGCCAGTTCGCGGCGGAGCAGCCCCTCCTGCCGGGCCTTGTCCAGCAGCGCCTTGACCGCTTTGGAGGCTTCTTCGTATGCCGCCGCCAGTGCTTCTGGGGCGGCCTTCTCCGCCAGCTCGACTTTACCCCGGGCGGCTTCCAGCTCGACCTTCACTTTGTCGTTCTGGTAGACCGGTTTGGCGACCTCCTGGCGCAGCCCTTTCAGCAGGGCGGTCAGGTAGTGGTTGAAGGCCGCGGCGTACGCCTCGGCGGCTTTTTCGACCTCGCTGATCGGCATGACCTGGAGCGCTTCGCTGAGCAGCCTGTCTTTCTCCGCCGTCCACGGGACTTCATCCCAGCCCACTGGCGCGGGGGATTTCTCCAGCAGCGCTGCCAGGGCCTCGGCCATGAGCTTCGTATATTCAGCACGCATCTCATCGAAGTTCTTCTGGCTGTCCTCCAGCGAGGCCGTGGGCAGGCTGTCGCGCGCCTGGGTCAGGCGGGTGAGCAGCGCGCCGATCCGCTCGCTCAGCCCGGCGTAGACCGGATTGCTCTTCAAGCCTTCCAGCCCCTGGATCATCGTCTCCAGCCTGGCTTTGAGCGGCTCTTTCAGCGCGCTGTCGATATCGGTGGTCAGCTTTTTCAGCTTGCTCTCGGCGTTGGCGGCTGAGGTCTCGCCCCGGCTGATCATCTCGGCCTGGATATCCGCCAGGGTTGGCAGGAATTTTTTCTTCAGCCCCTCGGGTTTGAGACCCGCCACGCGCTGGTATGCGCCGATCACCTGCGCCATGAGCTGGCTCTTCTTTTCCAGCCTTTCCAGGGTCGCGCCGGTGGTGGGCTGGTCGGCGGCTTCACGCCCTTCGAACAGCTGCTGCTCCAGGGCGGCGAAGATCGTCAGGGCCTGTTTGCGCAGGTCATCTGGCAGCGTCCCGCCCTCCGGCAGCAGTTCATCGCGCAGCGCCCGCAGGCCGCGCACCAGCTTGATCGCCCTGCGCTGCATCTCCAGGCTGGGCAGGGCTTTCTTGCCCAGGAAGGTCAGCAGCCAGGAGCCAGCCACGCCCAGCAGGATGAAGCCGAAGGCGGTCCAACCGCTCAGCCGCAGCGACAGGCTGAACTTCTGGCTCAGGCTGGTCATATCCTGCGCGCCGATGTCCAGCGCGCCGCTGTAGCTGCCCGCCGGGCCCAAATCCGGCACCAGCACCTTCACCCGCCGGTTGTCGCCTGCTTTCAGCTGCAGCGTGCCGCTGATCGGCTGGGAATTTTCGTTAAAGAATTGCAGGGCGGTGTAACCGGTCATATCCACCGGCTGCTGGACGTTCTTGGGATCAACCAGCTGCAGCAGGGTGAAGCTCTGCGGCAGGGTGAGCGTGACGGGCTGCTCGCCGGTCTCCTTCAGGGTGAACCAGAACTCGACATCTTGCGGCGCCCAGGGCCATAACTGGCCCACCGCGTGGATGCGCTCCATGCCCAGCAGCGAGACTGTTGGCGCCGGGCGCAGCCGTTTGACGCTCAGGATCACCTCCTGGCGCGTCTGTCCGTAGACCAGGGCGATCCGGGAGGTGTAGGTGCCGGTTTCGGGCAGCGTGGCGCTGATCCGCAGGGTCACCGAGGTCAGTCCGCCCACTGTGATCGGCGGCGTGACGCCTGTAGGCGGAGAAATCTCGATCGTTGCCGGGATCTGTGCTCGCCCTGGGAAGCTGAAGTCGCTGACCGTCACCTGCAAATCGTCCACGCTGGTGATATTGCTGGCGTAGATATCGAAAGCGTGCTGGAACTGGGCTGTGCTCGTTTCCAGGCTGAGGGCGCCGTTCTGCTCGCCGGAAATCTTCAGCGCCGGTTTGGGCTTGCGGATCACCCTGACCGGGATGGAGTGGATCTCCTGGGCATGGTAGTAGAAGCCCAGCCGCCCGTGGAACTCGCCGAAGCGGGTCAGGTTGTCCACTTTGACCCGCGCCAGCACATGCCCCGGGTAGGCCGGGATGGTGAAGCCCGCCGCGGTCACAGCGGTCTCGGTGATTGTGGCGCTGAAGGTCGCCTCGCTGATGCGCTGGTTGTTTTCGTTCTGCAGCGTGCCGAACAGGGTCACGTTCGGGATGGGCTGATCGCCGCCCTGCGCCTGCTGGATGAACAGGGGGGTGTAGGAGGCGGTGTAGGCTTCGTCGGTGATGCGGAAGGTCAGGATTTCAACCGCTGCGCCTGCCGCCTCGCTGGAGGTGAACAGCTGCACCTGGCTGGGGTCAATCTCGCCCAGCACCACCAGTTCGAAAGCGATCGTCTCGACCGTGCCGGTGATCTGCTCCAGGTCATAGGTCAGCTGAATGTCGCCAGTGTAGCTTCCAGGTTCGGGCAGGCCCTCGATGGTCAGGGTGACCGCCTGGGTCGTCCCCGGCTGCAGCTCGGCCACCGGGTTGGGAGCGAAGCGGATGTAGGCCTGCTGTGGGCCTTGCGGGCCGGTCAGCGCGGGCGGGCTGAAGACCAGGTTGGTGACCGCCTTCTCGCCCGCGGTGAGGTTGAAGGTCAGGCTGGCCTGGTCTGCGTCCGCCTGGGCTTCCATGTGCAGGGATTGGTTATAGCTGAGAGGGGGTAACTCTGCCTGGGCGGGCAGGGCGGGGAACGCCGCCGCGACCAGGATCAAGACTGCTGATAGCAGGAACACAACATTGCGCATAGTCACCTCCAGATACCCGTGCAGCAAAAGCCAGGCCAAAATAACCCCCGCGCACCCATCCAGGGTCCGTATCATCTTATCTTAACTCGCAAATGGGGAAAAGTCAACCAAAAACCCCAGGGGTCGTCAAAACCCCTGGGGTTATATCTCAAGTTCGGACAGCAGCCGCAATCCGTGTATCCGGGTGGACCTAATCCGGGTCGGGCTTACCCGCAATCCATCCTATCCCCCAGCAGGCTTATCCGGTAGCGTCTCCAAATAATCGATGACGGCGTAATAGGCCGGGTTGGGGTTGCCCTGCGCGTCGAAGAAGTGGGCGTTAGCGTCCGGGTAATCCAGCCCCTCAGGGTATGAATTTTCGCCCATCGCCATCGGGCCGAAAGTGCCAAAACCCCTGCCTCCCGCCACCTCGACATGCGCCCGCAGTATGCTGGTGAAGTATTCCGCTTGCGCCTGCAGCGGTTCTACTCCAGGGTTGACCTTTGGGCGATTTTTCCAGCCGGGGAAGACATCGTTGACCGCGCAGGTGTATTCGGCGTTCGCGATGCCCACGCCCATGTCGACGATCTGCTGCATGCGGGCGCGCACGAATTCATAATCTGGCACAGCATAAGCCCAACCGGTGCCTTCCTCTTTGACATTGGCGATCGGCGCGCCATCTTTCCGGCAGTCGCTCAACAGATCGAGGAAATAGGCCCAATTTTCCTTGAAGACATCCCGGTCGTTGTCGTTGGACATGCACCACAGGTAATCTTCTGCCAGGGTCAGCGAGATGGTCTCCTGCGGGTCAGCCTCCCGCGCCCAGCCGAAGACGCTGTTGACCACCTGCCTGACGGTGTCGTATGAGATCGAGGCGCTGCCATCGGCCACTTTGTTGGGATCCTTGCCAGTCAGCAGGGCGTAGAAGCCGGAGTTCACCAGCGGCGTGCCGGTCACCTTGCAGGCTTCCGCCACGGCGGTCAGTTCGGTCAGCCTGCCCGCTTTTCCAGCCCTGGCCCGCGCCTGGTTGACGCCGGTCACCAGCAGCGTTTTCGTGCGGGTGATAAACTCCAGGATCTTCCAGTAATCTTCGACTGTGAAGCTGGTCTCCAGCAGTCCCATGTCGGTGAACTTATCCCCGGCGGAACCGATGAGATTGCCGATGGATACATCCGGATCGAGCCCGTTCGCCACGGCAAAATCGATCAGTTCATCTACCCAGCCGATCGGTTTCAAATCGATGCGGCTGCGGATGTCGTTCGGGATCGTCCCCTCGGCCAGAGCAGGCTGGATCTGATCCCACTCCGCCAGAACGAAATCCCAATTGAAATTCTTGAACAGCCTGCCCGCTCGCAGCGCATCGGCGCTTAATTGGAGCCGGGTGCCGATCTCCAGACCAGTTTCCCTGGCTTTTTCTCGGCCTGGCTGCACATACAGCACGTCCCAGGGCGTGAGGAAAATGGCGATATCCACACCTTTTCTGCGCGCCAGGTCTGGCAGGAGGCGCACTTTGCGGGGTGTCTCGCTGGGCGTGGGGGCTTCGGTGGCTGTGGGCTGGGGCGTGCTGGTGGGCAGGGGGGTGGAGGTGGCGGTGGGGATGGGCGTCTGGCTGGCTTTCTGGGTTGGCGCCAGTGTCGTTATGACCGCCTGCCCGGCTGGGGTGCATCCCGCCAGCCCGAGGCTGAGCAGGTAGATAAATTCTCTGCGGTTCAAGCCTGGTTTCATCCGTGTATCCTCATTGTGTTTGGCTGTTGACGTCCTGTATGGAAGACCATTATACTCCAGCGCCCAGCGTAAAAATAGCGAGCTGGCGCACGAACCCGCTTGAGCGAGTTTGGTATACCAGCGCTGGGTTT
>JAFGQI010000167.1 GCA_016935755.1 Anaerolineales bacterium | reverse complement strand
GAACCTCGTCTTCACTTTTTGGTTGGTCAAACCTAAGTGTACGAGGTTTCCTCCTTTTTTGTCCGATCTCTTGTCCGAAGTTCAGTAGTGCATCTTGACAAAAACGAACATTTGTTCTATTATATAGAAAGCGCTCGTTTTGTGCCTGTTGAAAAGACCTGAACTAAATCAGAAATTAGGTTAATTTTCTCACAAAATGCGCTGAATGTAGGCACCGTTTTGTTTTAGGCCTGAAGGAGACTGAAATGAAACCCTATGCGGAAAACCCAACGCCGTTTGCAGCGCTTTTCGATCGTTTGCCCATCAACCGGGGGATGATCTTCGGGATCATCATCATCACTGCGCTGTTTGCATTCGAGATATTTAACTATGGAACCACTGAATTTGCACTGGCCGACCTGCTCGGCGATCTTCGTTTTCTTGGGATTCGCTGGGCGACTATCCTGTCAATCGCCTTTTGTGGGATCGATTTTGCGGGTATTGCGCGCCTGTTTTCCTCGGATGGAAATCAAAATAAGCATCAAGAGGTGTGGTATCTGTTTGGAGCCTGGATGCTGGCAGCCTCGATGAATGCCATGCTTACCTGGTGGGGAGTCTCACTGGCGATCTTGAACCACCAGACCCTGGGAAACGCTGTCATCGGGCGAGAGGTGCTGCTGCGCAGCGTGCCAATCTTCATCGCCATCATGGTCTGGTTGATCCGTGTCCTGATCATTGGCACTTTCTCAGCGACCGGGGAGAGCCTGTTCGAAGTCGGCGAAGAACGCCTTCGCCCAGCAGTGCGTCCAGCCTCCAGCTCCTATACCCGACCGGCTCCCCAAAACCTGCCCGCTTCTCTTCGTCAGCGCCCTGCGGCTGCCGGGGTAAGCGCCTCTCCAGCCTCTACCCGCCTGCATCGTCCCGCTCCCAAGCAGAGTCTAACCGATCCGGCGATTAACAACCGGGAGCTAACCTATCACCAGATACCGATCGGAGCAGTAGAAACGTCTGGCAGCCAGGCTTATGAATTTGCAGAAGGAACTCCATCCAGGCCAAACGGTGCGACACACCGCTTCTAATTAGCCCAGCAAGGCTGTGGAGAGAATATAGGGCGAGAAACATCTCGCCCTTTTTGTTTTCTGGTCAATAAACCCTGGTAGAATTAACCATCTTGATCCATAGTAAAGATGGGACTGCCGAATGTTTATTCATAACCCTAAAAAAAATCTCCCAATTAGCTTGCTGCAGGCAGCTCTGGCTGGCCTGATTATCGCTTCCCTTTTCTTTACCCCAGCGATTGCTGCGGAGACCCAGGATGTCCCGCGCTTCGAGCCTTCTGCTTGCATGTTCCCCCTGCCACAAGGGGTTAGCGAGGGCGTGGATGTACAATGCGGATATCTGACGGTGCCCCTAGAACATGCCAACCCATCTGGGCCAACCATTCAACTCGCAGTGGCGATCATCAAGAGCAAAGAAGCCTCCCCAAAACCCGACCCGCTGGTGATGGCGCAAGGAGGACCTGGAGGCTCCACAATCGACACCTATGCAGAACCGCTGCTCACCAGGAGCTCGCTGCGCGCAGACCGAGATATTATTCTCTTTGATCAGCGAGGGACGCTGTATTCACGACCCGCCCTGATGTGCAAAGAAATCGATCAGCTAACCCTGGACACACTGGATGAGGATCTATCCTTGGAGGAAGGCGCTCGTTTGAGCCTGCAGGCTACCCAAGAATGTCGTGAGCGTCTGGCAGGCGAGGGCCTCGACCTGTCGCCTTTTAACAGCCTGGAAAACGCCGCCGATATCGAGGATCTGCGAGTGGCGCTTGGATATGAGCAGATAAACCTGTATGGGGTCTCTTATGGCACCATGCTGGCGCAGCACACCATGCGCCTGTTCCCCGAGGGGCTGCGGAGCGTGATCCTGGATGGGGTCGTGCCCCTGCAAACCAATTTCATCCTCGAAGTCCCTAAGACCATGGATAGATCGTTTACCCATCTTTTTCAATCCTGCGCCAGCGATCCCGCCTGCAATAAAGAATTTCCTGATCTAGAGAAAGTGTTTTTCGAGGTCGTAGATAAGCTCAACCAGACTCCCGCCACCGTCCCGATGAAAGATCCGGAAACATATCTCACTCATGATGCCCTGATCGATGGCGATAGTTTTCAGAGCGGCCTGTTTCAACTCCTGTACGTCTCCAGCATCATCCCTGCTCTGCCGCGCATGATCTATGATGCTCAAAAGGGCAATTTTGACTTCTTCACCACCATCCTGGCGATCATCATCTTCGACAAAACATCTGCTTACGGCATGTATTATTCCGTGCTCTGCGCCGAAGACGCTGACTATAATGCAGATGAAGTGAATCTGAGCGGCATTCGTCCCCAAATCGCTGAAATTGAAGGCCGTGGCCCACAAGATATGCTGGATGTCTGCAAAATGTGGGCTGTAGAACCTTTGGACGCCTCCGTAGACCAGCCCATCAGCAGTGATATCCCGACTCTGCTCTTATCCGGCGCGTTCGACCCCATCACACCGCCTGAATTTGCCCAGTCAGTAGCCGCCAACCTGAGCAAGTCCTATTCTGTTACTTTTCCCACGGGCAGTCATGGGCAGGCAATGGAAGGCGGCTGCCAGGATCATTTAATCCTGGCCTTCCTGGAAAATCCCAATCAGCAGCCCGACACACGCTGCATCTCAGGGATCAGCAAAACCGAATTTTTCACCCAAGAAAGCCTGATTGATCTACCCGTTCTGGCAAAGCTGCTGAATCTGGATGGAAGCTCAATCGTTGAACTGCTTCTGCTGGTTCTCTCGGTGACCGGTCTGCTGACCGCCTGGTTCATCTTCCCGGTCGCCTGGTTGGGGCAGAAGCTCTCCCGTAAGCCTGCCCCGCCTCAGCCTGTGCTCTCCCCTGCTGACCAGATCATTGTTCCCGTGGTTGAGCCAAGTGCTGTATCAACCATTTTACCGCGCCTGGCAAGCTGGATGGCTGCGCTGAATGGAAGTCTTCTTTTGATCTTCCTGGGTGGTTTATTCAGCGTGGTTTTTAAGATGATCAACGATAACGATAACCGGCTGTTCTATGGCGTGCCTGCCAACGCGGCAGGCTGGTTCTTCCTGCCCACCCTGTCGGCTGGGTTAACCATACTGATGGCAGCTGCACTCGCTCAGGCATTTAGCCAGCGGAAATGGTCATGGGGCAAGCGAATATATTATATTCTGCTGGTGCTGTGCGGTCTGGTGAGTCTGATTATACTGGGGCTGTGGGGGGCTCTGGCTGCCTGGATATAACCTCCGCAGGCAGGGATAAATCGCTCAGGATGTCCCTGGCGAGGCGCATCCCCCCCAAAGCAACAGCCGCGGTAGACTGGCCTGGGAAGATGCTGTCTCCAACCATCCAATAGTTCACCCCCAGCTTAGGGCCCCAGGTCTGGAACAGATCGACCTGGGGGAAGCCTCCCACCCAACCCCACAGACGGTGGGTAAACCTCCGGAAAGTAACCGGCGTGCCGGGCAGGATCAGGTCGGCTGCCTCCTGTATGCCCGGTATAGCTCGGCTGGCTGTTTCCAGGACGCGCTGTGTGTATCGAGCCTGGCGAGCTTCATACCCGGCCCGGTCCGTCTCATACAGCGACCACCAGGGTTTGAAATCGGTGTGGGTGCTGATAGTGACTACCCGCCTTCCCGCCGGCGCCCGGCTGGGATCCCATTCCGGGCTGAGCGAGAGGAAAACCGTGCTGCCTTCGCCCATCTTATCACCTAAAATCACCTGGTGATGCAGGGGAAAGTCTGCTGGCAAAGCGCTGGCATCCAGGCCCAGGTAGACCATAAAAGCGCCCCAGCCCCTGGGCGGAGCGTCTGGCAAGCGTCTCAGCCGGGAAGGGGCCTGGTCGGCGAGCAAGCGGGCAATATTCCAGGGGGGCAGGTTGAACACCACCAGATCGGCAGGGTAAGTATCGCCCCGGCGGGTTTCAATCCCCACAATGCGACCGTTTTCGACCCGCACGCTGGTTGCTTCCTGCCGGAACAACACCTGCCCGCCATGCTGTCGCACGGCCTGGACCAGAGCATCGGCAATGGCGCCCATGCCCCCCTTGAGATGAACCACACCGCGGCGCGGCAGATCCAGCGCAGAGGCAGCATAGAGGGCATTGGCGAATTGGCTGGTGGTTTGAGCAGAGATCAGCAGCTGGGCGTCCACAAAAAGGCGCATGGCTTTCGGGGCGCTGCGCAAATGATGGGCAGCCGGTCGAAAGGCATCCGCCAGGAGAGAGAGGTTAAGCCTGCTGTTCGGATCTTCACCCAGCCAGGCAAGTCCATCCTGCAGCAGCG
Source organism: Anaerolineales bacterium (assembly GCA_016935755.1). Taxonomy (GTDB): domain Bacteria; phylum Chloroflexota; class Anaerolineae; order Anaerolineales; family UBA4823; genus JAFGQI01. Next base: position 1,167 of record JAFGQI010000167.1, on the reverse strand, counting down.
AGGCTAACTGGGCAAGGCTCTGAGGCGGCCAGGCTGGCGAGCGCAGGGCAAACGCCCACAGGGCATCCGCGCTGCGCTCCTGCCAGCGCCAGAACGAGAGAGACTGCGCGCCAAACGCATCCGCCATAGCTGCATGGCGGCGCTCATCCCCCCAACGCATGATCTGGATCCCACCGGGGAGATGCACAGCCATAGCCAGGTTGGTCGGCTGAGCGCCCCAATCCTGGATACCCACCAGCCGGGCGACCCGATCCATCGGTCCAGCCGGGTAAAAGCCACCTGCCACGGTCGCGCCAGCATCAAAACGGTATCCTTGATGATAAAAAGTCCCCGCACAGCCCCCAGGGTAGATATGCGCTTCTAGAACGGTCACCTGCAAGCCCGCCCGCGCCAACAGAGCAGCCGTGGTCAGCCCTCCAACGCCTGCGCCAACGACAACCACCCGTTTCATAGATACCGCTATTGGATCAACCGGCGCATCACCCAACCGCGATAAGCAAACATGAGGGGAAGATTGAGCCACATGAAGCGGCTCACCAGCCCCCAGAGGGGATGGTCTCCTGGCTCTGCCCGAATTTCATCCAGGATCTCGGTGGTCTTCTCATCCACCGCCCGGAAGGAATGCTGGTGCACCCAGTGTTTAAACGGCCCACGCAGCTGAGTATCGGTAAATCCGTGCTGAGTGTGCACATTAGAATGCACCGCCAGCCAGCGCACCGGCAGCGGCCCGATCCACAGGGTAAATTCAGCTTTCGAATTTTCTGCCACCGGCTCAACAAAGTGCATCTGGACGAACACAGGCGGCGGAGTCAGTCTCTGCAGAGCGCGGCTGTCAGCATGAAAATCAGCCACCCTCTGCAGCGGCGCGCTGATCAAGATGCGGTGGGTGTAGATGCGCATACGGTTGAATCAGTAAAAAAGGAGGGATACTTACTGCTGGCGATTATGCAGGGAGCGCACAGGGATTTTTACCTTTTCCTGACGCTCTGCCTGTAAACGACGAAAGAGCACAGCCATGCCACCAATAAGCCCTAATATCCAGAACAAATAGATCAACATATCAATAAACATAAAACTAACTGGTTCTCTCGCTAATTAACATAGCTATAATTGGATCGGCTAATGCCAAAACCGCCAAGTAAGGTCACTTGTTCTTGCGGAATTTTC
>JAFGQI010000166.1 GCA_016935755.1 Anaerolineales bacterium | reverse complement strand
TGGGAGTAAGTGTGGCGGTGGCCGTGGGAGTGAGCGTAGGGGTTTTGGTAGCGGTGGGTGTGGCGGTGGCGGTGGGGGTCTCAGTGGCGGTTCCGGTGGCGGTGGGGATGAGCGAGATTTGGTAGGCCTGGTAGCGGCCATAGCCCCACCAGGTGATTAAAGCCAGGATGCCGATCCCAGCCAGGATCATTCCAAGCCGCATGAATGCTCTGGTGGTATGGTAGCGGGATAGCGAGCGAGACAGGCGGATCACTGCTGGATCATTTGGATAACGCTGGCGCACCTCCTGGCTCAGCCTGGAGGCGTTTACCGGCCAGCTTCTCTGGTTTTCATAAGCAGCCTGAGCCTGGCTGAGATCCTGTTCCAGTTTTTCCACTTCTCGGATGAAGCGGTTGACTTCGTTCTGCAAGCGGTCCAGGGATTCGTCGATGCCTTCCAGGTTGTGGATTTGATCCAGGCCAGACTTGGCCTCTTTTGCCAGGTAAACCGCCTCTTCGAGAGTCTCGGCGCGCTCAGCCTGGGTTTTCAGGGAGCGCACCTGATCTTTCAAGGGGGCAACCACGCGGGGCAGGGCGGCTTCCAGGCGCGAGCGCAGCCGTACCAGCGCCGGGTTCTCCCCATGCTGGGCGGTGAGCAGGTCCAGGTCGGCTTTTGCCTGGGCGACAGCCTTCGGCTCGACAGACAGGGCGCTGAGGGTCTCGTGGATGGCGCGGATGATCTCCCTCACCCGGCGGAACTCCTGGCCCTTGTCGCTGTACTTGGGCAGCCCGGTGGCGCGGGCGGCAGTCTCTACCCGCTCGATGGCTTCATCCAGGCGGCCCTGCTCAAAAAATTTCAGGCCTTCCTGGTAGGCATATTCAGCATCGACATTCTCCTGCAGTTTCTGCTCGAAATCCATGCCTTCTTGCCAGCGCTGGATGCCGACATCTCGTAGGGTGGCCTGGGCTTTGCCGAGCAGCGCCAGGGCATCGTTGTAGCGACCCACGCGGGCGGCGGATTGGGCTTTGCCGAAGGCTGAGGCTGCCTCGGCAGGCAGCGCCACCGGGGGAATAAACCCGGTGCGCAGATAGGTCTCAGCTTCTGTGCGGTGCTGCCGGGCGCGTTCCCACTTAGGCTCGAGCTGCAAAACCCGGTCGAACAGTTTGATGGCTTCGGCATATCGCCCGCTGTAAAAAAGCCGCTCAGCTTCTTCCATTTGCTCTTCTGCAGCAGGGTCGTGTCCCTTGGGCTGCTGGCGCAAGTAGGTGGGAGCAGCCTCTGCTGTCCGGTTTGCGGAAGAGGTACCTGCCGGGGCTGTTTCAGCTGAGGAGGCGTCCAAAGCCTCCGCCGCGACTGCCTGAGGGGAGACCTTGTTGTTGGTCTCTCCGGCCAGCTGCAGGCGAGAACGGATTTCTTTGCGGGCGTGCTGCAAGCGGTTGCGCTCATCGCTGCTCAAAGACTGGTATTCATCCGAATTGATGTATTCATCAATTTCGAGCAGCGTCTTGCGCAGTTCAACCAGGGGTGGATCAGGTTGGCTGAGCAGAGCGCTGGCTCTACTTTCAAGAATTTCGACTTCGGTCACAGGATAACCTCATTATATTGGGAAGTTCTTTATCTAAAGAAAGGTTCATCGGCTGCAGCCGGTTTAACCACTTCATAGAGCTGGCGAAACAGGTTCTCGAGATCTTCACGCAGGCTCTTGGCTTCGGCATACTCGCCCGCCAGAGAGCGTTCTAAGATATCTCTGGCTTCCTTGGGCAATCTCTGGTCATCATACGTCCACTGCACGGGATATGTCCTGGCGGCAGCTTCGATTTCTTCGGCCCGGGTAGGCCCCAGCGGCAAGGCTCCGGGCGCGGCTCTGCCGGTGATGATGTAGTGCAGCGCTCGCGCCGCAAATTGTACCAGATCAAACTGGATTTCGCTTTTCGAGAGACCTTGCGGCTGGCGTTTGGTGATATTCCAGTCGATCAAGTACACATTATTGGATTTTTCCTGCCAGTAATAGTGCAGAATCTTATGATCGCGGTAGATGATATTGCGGGCATGGGCGGCTTCCAGAATGTGGCAGATCTGGATCGCCATGCGCAGACCTTCCAGCAAGGGCAGGAATCTGCCGCGCGTATAGCCGACATCGCACATAAAGAGCAAATTATCAGATCGCTCCATGCGCTCTATCGCCAGATAGGGCAGCCAGCCCTGCTCGACCTTTTTTGCCAGCTCGGAAAGAAAACGATGGACCGAATCCGCTCCGTAACGCAGCGCCTGACCCTGCAAATCCTGATCTGACGAGGGCTGGTTCTCTGGCGGCAGCTGCATACCTTTATCCAGGAGGATAAAGCCCATTTCGGACAGGGCGGCCACGCCTGGCACATCCCGCAGGATGGTCAGCGCCTGGGCTTCCTCCCGGAAGAGAGGCAGGGCGTAGTCGGCGACATCGGGGCGCATCAGTTTGACTGCCAGGAGGCCTGTTTTCCGGTGGGCGCTCTGCAGATGACCCAGGAAGACGCGCGCCGAAGAGCCCCTGGCTTCTGGCGCCCAGGTGTCCAGGGGTTCCGTCAAGTAGAATTCATGCCCCGCACCTATTCTGGTTTCTTTTGCTCCTTGAAACGTTGGGGTAGTGTGGGCGGGTTTTCCCCGTTCAAGATGAATGGGCTTGCCAGGCTGGGAAAGCATGGGGCGCCGGGGATCCAGGGCGATCAGCCAACCCAGTTCGCCGCGCAGGTCGGCATATTCCATGATCACCGCGGTTGGCTCGGCGCCTTTGCGCAGTTTCGCAAAAGCCTCCAATAAGCCATCCAGCCAGTGGGCCGGGCCAACCCGGCTGCGCAGTTCACGACCTTCTAGCTCGAGGTTGGTCACGTATTCCAGCAGCGGCTCATCTTTTTGCGGGCCGCGGCGCACCTCGTTGAGCCAGCCAGAAGCGCTGAGGATTACCCGATCGGCCTGTAATATCCTCCGCCGGTCAGGATCCCAAATCAGCAGATGCCTCAGCCCGCGGCGGGCTACCTCAAAGTCCATCCGTCCCCAAGCATCCAGGACAATATTCACCTGGGCGCGCGGCTGGTTCAGCGCGTTGACCAGGGGCTGTGTCGCAGATGGGAAGCTGTCTTCCAATTCCACCAGGTAGCGCTCGACTTCGCGGTATTCCAGACCCGAATCGGGTGGATCGGGTTCTGGCTCGAGCCAGCGCGGCAGGATTTCTTCCCGCAGATTGCGGGATAGTCGTTCTGCCAGAGCGACCGTATCCTGGGGGAGGACAGGCTGGTTAGGGGAAGAAAGCGCGGCTGCCTGGAGTGTGTGGATGAGCCGCTTGAGCGCCACCAGCGGGGTTGGTTCTTGCGGACTGGTATGGAGATAAATGCTGCGCAGAGCCAGGCATAATGCTTCCCAGTCGAACTCATTCTGCTCGGAAGATAGCGCTTCCTCGGTGGAATATGGCTGGAGTTCCCAAAGGGCGGTGGGCCAATCATCCACCAACGCAGCCTGGAGGGCGGCTTGCGCTGATGGCTGCTGGGAGACAATCTTTGCAATATGTCCGACCAGATGCCATTTCTCTGGTTCGAATAGAGAGGCTGCCTGGCTGAATTTCGCACATAGCTCTGATATTTCGACGAATTGATTGGCTTCCAGCAGACTCTCAATCAAACGTTGGAAGAAATCTTCATAACCTTTCTCATCGGGGATTTCTCCACAATCTAGGATATCGGTCTGCACCTGCGCTAATTCAAGGTAACGCTCTCGAGATACCAGAGCGCTATCCAGGATATCCCTCTCTTGCCGGCGAAGCTGGCGCAGATGGTCACTGATGGCGTTCAGGATCTCATCCAGGCGGACCTTGAGGGGCAAGACGCCCTCGCTGTAGGCGCTGCCGGGAGGAATATCGTGCTGCCAGGCCAGCTTTTCCAGCAACTCGGGTGAGTAGCTGGAAAGGAAGCGCCCCATTTCATCCAGCAGTTGGGCGTAGTCATCGATGCGCGAGAGAGTCCGATCGGTGGTTGCGCCGTCCGCTTCCAGGAACTGCCCGTTGCCCCAATCGATGGCGGTAAAGCATCCCGGTGAAACCCGACTGGCGTGGGGGTTCCAGAAGAAGTGGTCTGGTTTGATATCATTCCAGATTACCCCATAGTAATGCTGTGAGGGAGTGTTGATCTCGAAGGAGTGCGCTTTTTCCAGAAATTCGATCAGACCACGGATCAACCGCAGCAGGATCAGATCGGGTATTGCCCCTCGGCTTGCAATATGCTGTAAAAATCCGAGTTCTGCCGGACTGATTTCAGCCTGGGCGATTTCGCTCCTTGGGGTTACATTTGATTCTCTCCGCCGGGCCAATTGGGCCAGCTGATTCAACTGAAAGCCTTGGGCCAGGGTGATGATGATGAAATAGCGGTCGGTGAACTCTGTCCCAGATCGGGCTTGATCTAGCAGGCGCGGGGTGTGAATCAGGCTTTCGGGCTTATCCAGAACAGATAGAGCTTCCAGTATGCGGGCTTCGCGCTCGATTTGCGAGGCCTGGCGGACGACATCGCTGGTAAAGGCGCTGTGGCGGGGCTTTTTCAGCACCGCGACCTGTTTATCCAGCAGCGATTCAACCAGATAGACTTCGCCAGCGTCGCCTTCGCCGAGTTTGCGTAGGATGCTCCAGGCGCGTTCTCGTCCGGCTAGGATATCAAGAGAAGGCATGGCACTCTATGTTGGACAGATCGATCAATGACATTACCCTTTGACAGGCTGTAGTCTAACACGGGAACGGAATCCGTCAACCCCTGAGGCGGCGCACTCAGGGGTTATTAATTCAGGATTACCTGTGACACTTCACCGGCTAGCGACGATATGCTGGAATGTAGAATGGTTTTTTGACGACTTTTGCCTTGACTGGTTTATTGCGAATTAAAATTTCGATTTCAGTATCCCGGCTGGAAAACTCACGCGGCAACAGGGCCATGCCCAAATACTTATCCAGAGTAGGCGCATACATACCGCTGGTAACATGCCCGATGAGCTGACCATCTTTGGCAACCGGGTAATGTTCACGCGCCATGCCGCGCTCGATCATCTCAAAACCCACCAGCACCCGGGCGGGTTTTTCTAGCTTCTGCTTGAGCAGGGCATTGCGACCGATAAATTCCTTGTGATAGCTGATGGCGAAACCCAGGCCGGCTTCCACCGGGGTGATGTGGTCAGAGATTTCGTGCCCATACAGGGGCATACAGGCTTCGAAGCGCAGGCTGTCACGGGCGGCAAGACCGATGGGGATGACTCCCTCAGGTCCTGCTTCCTTCAAGACCGCTTCCCACACAGCTACCGCATATCGGGCGGGGAAGAATAGCTCGAAACCATCTTCGCCGGTGTAGCCGGTGCGGCCCAGCAGGATGGGCACTTCGCCCAAAAGCGTGTCCTGGACTGCGCTGAAGCGCGGCGCTTTGAGCAGGTCAGCCCGGGTCATGCGGTTCATGATCTCCACGGCTCGCGGCCCCTGGAAGGCCAACATGTAGGTGTCATCGGACAGGTCGGTGACCCTGACCTTATAGCCGCGGGTGTGCGCCTGCACCCAGGCAACATCTTTCTCCCGGTTGGAGGCATTGATGGCCAGGAAGAAGTAAATATGCTGTGGGCTGTCATCGCTTGGGTCTGGCAGCTTATAGATAAAAAGATCGTCGACGCAAGTACCATCTTCATAGCAGAAGATGGCATAGTGAGCTTCATATAATTTCATCTGGGTCACATCATAGGTGACCAGCTGGTTTAAGAAAATTTCGGCGTCCGGCCCGCGAATTTCCATCTGGCCCATATGGTCGATGTCGAACAGCCCCGCCACATTGCGAGTAGCATGGTGCTCCTGGATGGGGCCGCTGGGGTACTGCACGGGCATTTCCCAGCCAGCAAAGGGCACCATACGCCCGCCGTGAGCGATGTGCCATTGGTTCAGGTGGGTTTTCTTAACTTCTTCGGTCATAAGAGCTCCTTTCGATTAGCGATGTTTTGTGTATTGTATCACTATCGGGCTTAGTCGTTTGACACAACGTCGATCAAGCCGCGCTCGCGCGCCGAACGTTTACACAGCCGTAAGGTTTTCTGTCTTTATTGCAAAATTCATGGCTTTACCTGAAATATTATCAAAATTGTTGGGTGATTGTATAGCAATCGTAGGGTAAACGTAGGGTAGTCGTCAAGCACGAATGTGCTATCTTTGATAAACTATAAATCGAAGGGCGATTTCTCTTCTTCTCCTCCTTAGAGAGAGCCGGGGGCGGCGTACCCGGCTCTCGCCGATTCTATCACCTGGCTGCCTATTTTTGAGTAAAATAATTTACCCGAGCTGCTGAACTTCAGCGTAGCGGAAGCAGTCTACGGTATGGTCGTTCACCATGCCGGTGGCTTGCATGTGCGCATAGCAGATGGTCGTTCCGACGAACTTGAAGCCGCGCTGTAAAAGATCCTTGCTCATTTGATCGGATTCGCGGGTATGGTTTGGGATTTCCTCCATCCTGCGCCAGCTATTTTGGATTGGCTTGCCTGCGGTAAACTGCCAGAGATAAGCGGCGAAGCTGCCATACTCCTTCCGCACAGCCAGGAAAGCCTGGGCGTTCTGCACTGCCGCACGAACCTTCAAACGGTTGCGGATGATGCCGGGGTTAGCAAGCAGCTCGGCGATTTTCTCCTCGCCATACCTGGCGATGAGTTCAGGATCAAAGCCATCAAATGCCAGACGGAAATTTTCCCGTTTATACAAAATGGTGCGCCAGCTCAGCCCGGCTTGAAAACCCTCCAACAAGAGAAATTCAAACAGCACCCGATCATCATGCACAGGCACACCCCATTCTGTGTCGTGATAGCTCAGATATAACTGATCATCTGTGTTGGCCCAGCCGCATCTAACTATTGCTACAGGCTCCATAACTCAGCTCCTGTGTGGTTATCCTTTGGCGATTATGAGATGATTTTTCGCATGATAGGGCGCGTCTCTGAGCGGCGGGCAGCTTCCACAAAACCTGCTTTCTGGAATGCAGAGGCCAGACCGGTGTAGACAAAGACATCCGAAGTGCGTTCTTGTTTTGGCTCCACTGGATAAGCTTCGACGATATGTGCGCCTTGCTGGCGGGCGTATTCCACCGCCGCATTGATCAGCGGCACCATCAGCCCCTTGCGGCGATAGGGGCGGGCCACGAAGAAGCAGACAATTGACCAGACCGGCTGATCGTCGACTGGTTTCAGGATGCGCGAGCGTTCCAGGACAGGGAAAGACTGTCGCGGCCCGATGGAAACCCAGCCGACCGCTTGAGGAGGTTCGTTTTCATTGTCGGGCTGGATATAGGCCAACAATCCGGGGACTTCACCAGATTGTATCAACGCTTGCATGGCCAGGCGGTTGCCTTTGCCTGTTTTCTCAGTAAATTCTGATCGCTTCAAGCGCCAGTACATGCACCAGCAGCCTCCGCAGGCGCCGCGTGGGCCGAATAAAGCCTGCATATCGGGCCATTCTGCCAGGGTGACTGGTTTATAAGAAATATGTGGATTTGTTATGTTCAACTACCTGCCATATAGTTTATGTTTTAGAAAGAAAGTTGCCTCGGTTTGGGTTCATGTGGGGTTTCAGACTGATCTGGCGCATCTGGGCCGGCCCAACCGAAGCGTTTCAGGTCGATGCGGTCGCGCTGATCGAAGATTACCCCTTCCGTTTCCAGCAGTTCACGCTGCACGTTTTCACTGCTGCCGCGCAGACTGATCTTCCCTTGAGCATTGATCACGCGCTGCCAGGGCACATCCTCCGGGCAGGCTGCCATCGCGCCGCCTACCCAACGCGGCCCATATGCCCGGTATCCTTCTGGGCTGACGCCCAGAGGCTGAAGGATCAGCCCAGCAATCTGTCCGTAAGTGGCAACTTTCCCGGGTGGGATCTTGCGGACAAGATCCCATACCAGCAGCTTGAAGGATTGTGGGTCAGGGGGAGAGGTAAACTTGGGAGTCATTATCTACTCCTTGAACAAAGGCAGATACAATGACTATACTATAATTGAACTTATGTTCTATGTCAAGCCAGGATTCATCAGAACACATCAAAACAAGATATAATCGTGCCTGTGGGAAACATCGAACCGGCAGCCAACCGTCAGATTGCCCGCGCCGCCGGCACTGTCATGGTCGCCTTTGTCTTTGGCAACCTGGCGGGCCTGGCGCGCCAGATTCTGGTGACCGATGCCTTTGGCACCACGGCTTCTCTTGACTCCTTCAGCGCGGCCAACCGGGTTTCCGAGACGTTATTTTACCTGGTGGCGGGTGGAGCGCTGTCGTCGGCCTTTATCCCCACCTTTACCAGCCTGCTTGCCCGCGGGGAGCGCAAATCTGCCTGGAAGCTGGCTTCGGCGATCTTCAATCTTGCTCTGATCGTGCTGGTTATGGCGGCCGCTCTGGCAGCTATATTCGCTCCCCAGGTCGTGCGCTATGCTATCGCTCCTGGTTTTGTGGACGACCCGTCCCAATACTCGCTGACGATCAACCTGCTGCGCCTGATGCTGCCATCCGCAGTGCTATTCGGGATCAGCGGCCTGGTGATGGCAATCTTGAACTCGCACCAGGTATTCCTGATACCCTCCTTGACGCCAGCGATGTACCAGATTGGGATGATCCTGGGAGTGATCCTGCTGGAGCGCAGCCTTGGCATATATGGCCTGGCATGGGGCGTTTTGCTGGGATCTGCCCTGCACCTGCTGCTGCAGCTGCCCTCGCTGTGGCGTTTACGGGGCATATATACCCCAACCCTGGGTCTGCGCATACCCGCCGTGCGAGAGGTAGCAGGTATGATGATTCCGCGCCTGTTTGGGGTGGCGGTGGTGCAGCTGAATTTTTGGATTAACATCCGCCTGGCCTCACATATGCCGGAGGGCAGCGCAGCTGCGATCACTTTGGCGTTGGCGCTGATGCTGATGCCCCAGGCAGCTATTGCCCAATCTATTGCCATTGCGGCTATGCCTACTTTGTCCGCTCAATTTGCTCTGGGCAAGCTGGATGAGATGCGCAGTTCTCTCTCTTCCAGCCTGCGTTGGGTCTTGCTGCTGGCGGTGCCTGCAACCATTGGGCTGATCGCGCTGCGCGTCCCGGTTGTCCAGGCGCTCTACCAGCGCGGCCTGTTCGACGATCATTCCACGCAGCTGGTGGCCTGGGCGCTGATGTGGTATACCGCCGGTCTGGTTGGGCATTCGTTGGTGGAAATATTATCGCGTGCATTTTATGCGCTGCACGATACACGCACCCCGGTGCTCATTGGCAGCCTGGCGATGGGGGTTAACATCCTTCTCAGCATTGTGCTTGCTGATGTTTTCGCCCGAGGGGGCTGGATGCCGCATGGCGGGCTGGCGCTGGCGAACTCTCTGGCGACCGCCGGCGAAGCCGCAGCATTGCTGTTCTTGATCCGGCGCAGGCTGAAAGGCCTGGAGAGCCGCAGGGTGTGGATAGGCGTCGGGCAGGCGCTGGCTGCAGCCCTGGGAATGGCTGGCGCGCTGGTCTGGTGGCTGCAGATCAGCCTTAACCAGGCGCCATGGTTCGTCACCAGCGGGGGGATTTTGATTGGCGCGGCGGTGTTTATCCTGCTGGCCTGGGTGGTTGGTGTGCGGGAGCTGAAAGATGGGCTTCTGCTGATTGCCCGGCGGTTTGGATGGTGAGGGGAGGCCTATGAATATCTGGAGACAGCTTCCCTGGCTCACCAAGGTGTATATGGTTATCATCGCCATGCTGGTTGGTTTACTGATGGTGCTGGTGCTGGCGCGAGCGGACGTGCCACCTTTCGGCCAGCTTCAGGCGATGGCAATCTCCACCCGGGAGCGCGATAGTAATGCGCCAGAGACCAGCTTAACCCCAGCGGCGGCTGCGCCAGCCATACAGGCAGGTACACCGGCTATTGTGGCTTCGAGTCAGGCAGAGATTCGCAGTGGGCCGTCCAGCGATTCGCCCTCGGTTGGCTCGCTTCAGGCGGGGCAGAGGGCTGAAATTGTCGGTATTACTGTGGATAACCAGTGGTGGGCGATTAAGCTGCCCGGCGCGCCGGACAGGCGGGGATGGGTTTTTACTGACCAGGTTGAGGTGGATAATCCGCAGGGTCTTTCCATCCCGGCAGTGCAGATTGATCTCTCCCCACAGAGAACTGTGACGCCTCAGAGGGCGGTTGTCGTAGCGATTGCTAATGTATTCATCCGCGATGGGCCAGGGACTTTTTTCAACCAGATTGGATTGCTGCCTAACGGCCAGGCAGCGGATGTGCTCGGGGTATCCAGGGATTATTACTGGTGGGCGATTGAGATCCCCGGGACAGATCGCCAGGGCTGGGTGGCGGCGGATTATGTTGTGGCGCGCAACGCCGAGAGCGTCTCGGTGGTGGATCCACAGGAGGTTAACAGCGCCCCGGAGGTGCCCACCCCGGCGATTGGAGCGCCGCGGGTGACCGCGCTGGCGACGGTGAATATTCGCGAAGGCCCTGGAACCGTGCATGCGGTGATCGGAAAGCTACAGCAGGATCAACGAGCCGAGGTGGTGGGGCGCAGCGCAGATGGCGAATGGTGGGCGATTAAATTAGCGGAAACATCCGGGGGGGTAGGATGGGTGGATGCCAGGTTTGTCAGGGCAGAGAATGTGGAGAATGTGCCGGTGATAGAATAGCTCACCGCCAGATGAACCAGCCAATCTGGGCGCAGGCGATGCCTAACAGCATACCTGCCAGGGCTTCCATAGGGGTATGCCCGAGCACCTCACGCAGATTTTCTTCCTTCAACGGATGACCCGTAGTGAGATCCAGGACAATCTGGTTAATGATGCGGGCGTGTTTGCCTGCCTGGCGGCGGATTCCGGTAGCATCGTAGATCACGACCATTGCTACCGCAAAGGCCAGAGCGAAAACGGGTGAATCGAAGCCTTCGAACAGGCCAGCCCCATGCGCCACTCCAGCGACCAGAGCAGAATGCGAACTGGGCATGCCTCCCGCCCGGAACAGGAGCGACCACCTCCAACGATGGGTGCGCAAATACTCCAGAGGAACCTTTACCACCTGGGCAATTCCCCAGGCGGTTAAGGCGGAGATCAAGACAGGATTACCAAGTATGCCTGGCATGGGTACGGCTACTCATTCAAATTAAATTCTTTTAGTTGATCCCCCAGTATCTGCTGCACTTTGAGTTCGGCCTGGTCGAGCAAACTGGCGCAGTGCTGGCTGAGGGATTGACCGCGCTCAAAGAGGGTAATAGCTTCATTAAGCGTGTGTTCACCGGTTTCGAGAGCTGCGACAATTTCATCCAGCTGGGCAAATGCCTGCTCAAAGGTAAGCTGGTCGAGAGGCAGCTGGTCGGTGCGCCATTCGGCGGCTGGCGGTTTAGTCATTGGGACTCCTCGGTTGCGGCAGCCACCTGGCCAAGCGGCTGGATGGTTTTAATTTGGGCATGTAAGGCGCCATCCTGCATCCGCACGACAATCTCCTGGTTCGGCGAGACCTGGGTAACACTGCGCAGTATTTTACCATCTGGCTGAACCACCAGGGCATACCCCCGCCTCAGGATGGCCGCTGGGTTGAGGGTAGCCAGGCGCTGCTGTATGCCCGCCAGATGGAGGCGCTGGATTTGCTGCTGATGCATCAGTTCTTGTCCTAAACGGCGGGATAACTCGTCCACCTGTTGGCGCTGGCTGCGAATGCGCATCAGAGGCGAGCGCAGGCTGAACTGGTTGGAAAGGCCGTTGTGCTTCCAGCGCAGGGCAGAGAGGCGCTGCTGCAGGCCGCGCGCCAGGCGTTGAAGGCGCTCATCCAACATGATGCTGAGATCGAGGCGATTGGGGGTTGCCAGTTCCGCCGCCGCAGTGGGGGTGGGGGCGCGCAGGTCGCTGACGAAATCGGCGATGGTGAAATCGGTCTCATGTCCTACCCCGCTGATGACTGGCGCGGGAGAGGCGGCAATGGCGCGAGCAACACCTTCATCATTGAAAGCCCACAGGTCTTCGATGGAGCCGCCGCCTCGGGCAACCAGGATGATGTCTGGGTGGACAAGCTGGTTGAGGGCCTGAAGGGCGGCGATTATCCCCTGGGGAGCTTCTTCCCCCTGCACCGCGGTCGGCGCCAGGGTGACTTCGACCAGCGGGTAGCGCCGGCGCAGGGTGTTCAGCATATCGCGCAGGGCCGCGCCAGTGGGAGAAGTGACAATACCGATGCGCTGAGGCCAGGCTGGCAGGGGCCGTTTACGAGCGGGGTCGAAGAGACCTTCGGCTTCCAGGCGAGCCTTCAGCCGCAAGAACTCTTGATACAGCGCCCCTTCTCCAGCCGGGCGGATTTGGTCGGCATAGAGCTGATACTGCCCGGCGGTCTCGTAGATGCCCAGGCTGCCGTGGACTTCTACTGCCAGGCCATCCCGGAGGGGGAAATTGAGCCTGGCGGCAGCATTTCGCCACATCACACACTTCAGGGAGCAGGTACTGTCTTTCAGGGTAAAATACAGGTGACCAGATGCGGGACGGGCAAAATTCGAAATTTCCCCGATCACACGCAGGTCTTGCAGCTCCTCATCCCCTTCGAGGAGGTCACGCAGATAGTGGGTCAGCTGACCCACTGTCCAGATCGGTGGCTCAAAAAGCGGCAGCTGCATCATGGCTGGTAAGCATACCTTGATCTGGTATCCTTGTCAACTATTCCCTTCTGATGTTCGGACAAAAGTTCGGACATCAGGTAAAAACGAAAAGCCTCAAAGAAGATAAACTTGGTTTTCCGCAACCATCTTTATC
>JAFGQI010000022.1 GCA_016935755.1 Anaerolineales bacterium | reverse complement strand
AACGATGGCTTCCAGGATCTGATCGAGCAGTTAAACCTGGATATCCTGATGATCGATACGCATCCCGGCCTGAACGAGGAGACCCTGCTCTCCATCGCCATCTCTGACATACTGGTGATCATCATGCGCCCCGACTCCCAGGATTACCAGGGCACCAGCGTTACCGTCGAGGTGGCTCGCAAGCTGGGCGTTCCGGGCATGTATCTGGTGGTCAATAAAGTGCCCCAGGCTTTCTCCATCGCGGATGTGAAAGCCCGCGTGGAGAGATCCTACAACTGTGATGTCGCTGCCGTTATCCCCCACTCCGATGACATGATGGTGCTGGCCAGCTCTGGCATTTTCTCCCTGCAGTACCCCGACCATCCGGTGGCTCAGATCTACAGGCGGCTGGCTGATCTGCTGCTTAAATGACGGTCCTGGCGCGGGCGGGCTGCTGCAGAAGTCGCCCGCTTCAATTTCGTTGGTAGCTCGGAGCGCTGAACAGGATCACCTTGCACCAGAATCCTGTTTATTCGCCAGCCGCGCGGAGGAAAAATGGAAGAACTTACCTTCCAAAAAATCATCGAAGAACTAGAAACCATGCCTGTGGTGGACAGCGTCAGCATGATGCATATCCTTTCCATCTCAGATGAACTGCGCCAGTTAATCACCTGGATGATCCGCAAAAACCGTTTCCAGGATGAAGAACTTGCGAATTATCTCGGCCTGGATTCTTCCCACGCCCGAAAGCTCTTGTTTACAATGATGTACAAAGGCGTGATCAAGGAAGCAGAATCCGATGAGCGCAAAAGCGCCTCTGACGAAGATGATCTAAATCCAACCGAGTACCAGACCAACATCCGCATAGCACCGCGCTATCGAGTGCACAAGGATATCACCGATATTTTTGATGATTGAGCGTTCAGGATCGCAACATCCTGGCTGCCCAAAAGCTGTAAAAGCATGGATGACTTCTTATCTCAAAGCTTGCGAAGGAATGCACCATGAGCCTGGCAAACGGAGTTAACCCCCTGCAGCGGTTTTTCCGCCTGCGACAGGGTGAAGTTGGGCTGGTATTTGTCATGGGCCTGGTGCTCTTCATGAACGCCCTGGCACAGCAGGTATCGGAAATTACTGCTATCAGCAATTTCCTCAGCGAAGGCGGCGTGAACCAGATTCTGGTTGTCTGGGCTGTGGACAGCGTCATGATCTTGCTGACCATGGGGGTGCAGTCTTTGATCGTCGATCGCTTTGGGCGCATCTCCCTGGTGAGCTGGCTCATCTTTGTATTTGCGATCGCATTTTTCCTGATGCGCTGGCTGTATAGCTCGGGAGCGCCTGAGTGGCTGATCTACGCCTTGCTCTACCTGCTGGCAACTCAACAGTTGGTTTTCTTCCCGATGATCTTCTGGATCCTGGCGAATGACATATTCGATGTCGCCCAGGCCACGCGACTGTTTCCACTGATTACCAGCTTCGGCTTTATGGGCAAGCTGCTTGGGATCGGCGTTTCGCTGGCGGTGCCGTCTTTGAAAGACACCCTATCTTTCTTTCGCCCTGAAGGCCTGCTGATGCTGGAGGCGATCATCTACCTGGTCACTTACCTCTTGTTCTTCCTGGGGATGCGCAAGGTGAAAATTCGCCAGACCAGCCAGGTTCACGAGACAGTCAAAGAGACTCTCACCGAGGGCTGGGCCTTTGTGCGCGAGGTGCCTGCCTTCAAGTTCCTGGCGCTCTCCATTATGATGCTGCTGGCGTGCGATGTAGCGGTCGAGTTTCGCTTCCTGGTGGTTTCCGACCAGGTCTATACCGATCCATCCCGCTACCAGGTCTTTTACGCCCTGTACCGGCTGGGCTTGACTGTGGCATCGATTTTGATCCAAAGTCTGCTCACCAGCCGGATTATCGCCCATCTGAACATCAAAAATTCCTTCCTGGTCAAACCCATTGGTGTGCTGCTGGGCAGCATCTGGGTGTTCGTGCAGGCTAACCTGATGGGAGCGGTGGGCGGCGCGCTAATGCTGCGTCTCACCCAGTACACCATCGATGAGCCAACCCGCAAAGCATTCCAATCCCTGGTACCCGAAGAGCGCCGCGGGCGTGTCAGCATCTTCATGGAGAGCTATTTGTATTTCCTGGGCACCCTGCTGGGCTGCCTGGGGGTCGGCGCGATCGTCTTTGCTGGCATCCGTCTGGGCTTCGCCAATTACAGCCAGATTTATCTGGGTCTGTCAATTCTGGGCGCAATCATCTCCATCTGGGCGATCTTAAAAATGCGCCGGGTATATGATTCCAGCCTGCTCAACTGGCGTTTGAAACGCCGCCAGCGCGGCAAGAGCGTGCTGGATAGACTTGAATTTTAAACATGGATATCTACATCAAAGAGACGAATTATCATATCGGAAAAGGTGTATTTGCTGCCCGGAATTTCAAGAAAGGCGAGCTGGTTTTGCGGGTCACCGGGGAGGTGCTTCCATATCAGACCATTTACTCCATCCAGATTGATTGGGGTCGCCATTTGGATCCAGATCCACCGGCAAAATACCTCAACCATTCGTGCGAGCCAACCACCGGCGTACGCTCGCTGCCAAATGGCTGGCCCGAATTCGTTGCTCTGCGAGATATTCAAAAGGATGAAGAGATCACTTTCGATTATGCCATGACCGAATACTGTCACTACCCTCGCTCTGACCCCGGGCTGGAATTCGAACTGACCTGCCATTGCCCGGCGCCGGGCTGCCGGGGCAGGTTGGGATACTATTCGGAATTAAGCCAGGAGCTAAAAGACAAATATAAGGGCTTTTTCGCCGCCTATCTCATCCGGAACGGAAGACCTCCCGGAGAAGTAAATCCTAACCCTGATGGTCGGTGCAGCCAAGGAGAGAAGCATGAGCGTTGAAAAACCATCCAAAGGTACTGGAGTCCAATTCAGTTTGCGCTATAAGCTGCTGATCGGCTTCACATTAATCTTCAGCCTGGTATTTGCAGTAGCCTATTACTGGTTTTACCAATACAGCACAACCATGGCGATGAACCGCATCCACGATGACCTGCACGACACATTGAAGGGCGCGTTGGCTGGCATCGATGGAGATGAATTCGAATCCTTGGTCCAGGAAGCCCAGCCAGATGAAAGCGGCGTCCCGAGCCAGGATGAGCGCTACAATAAACACCAGGATTGGCTGATGACCATCTACAACATCGAGCCACGCGCCTATAATACTTATACCTATGTTAAAGGAAGTCAAACCGATGAGGTATTATGGGTGGGCGACAACTACCGTGTCATCCTGCCAGATGTTTCCACCAAGTTCCTTGAATCCTATATCCGCACACCGGACAGCCTGATAATGGAAGGTTTCATCGGCGAAACCATCAACATGGAAATTTACCAGGATCCCTGGGGAGAGCATGTCTCGGCGTATGGTCCCATTCGCAATTCCAAGGACTTATCTGTTGGAGCCTTGGGCATCGATTTTCGCGCTGAATACGTGCGTCAGGTGCAAGCAGGCATCCGCAACAGCATGGTGTTATCGTTTGTCATGGCCTATGCTGCCCTGTTTGCCCTGGTGTATCTGGTATCTCGCTACCTCACCAGCCCCATCACCCGCCTGACTGTAGCAGCCGAACGGGTAGGTGAAGGCGATTACGAGCAGGATTTCACCTCCCTGACCCAGGATAAGGTCAAAGATGAGATCGATGTGCTGGCCAGCAGCTTTGCCAGCATGGTCGATAAGGTATACCAGCGTGAATTGACCCTGCGCCGCCAGGTAGAAGAACTGCGGATTGAAATCGATGAAACCAAACGGCGCAGCCAGGTCAGCGAAATCGTCGAAACCGACTTCTTCCGTGATCTGCAAGCCAAAGCTGACCACATGCGCACCCGGCGCGGCATCCAGTTGAACGACCAGGGTGAGTCATGAGCAGGGTCATCGTTGTGCACTCTTTCCGCCGGGCTTCTGGCAAGTCCAGCCTGGTAGCCAACCTGGGCGTGCTGCTCGCCCAGCAAGGCAAGCGCGTGGCGCTGATCGATGCAGATTTTCAGGGACCAAGCCTGCACCTGTTTTTCGGCCTACCAGAAACGGAAATCCACTGGACGCTCAACGACTGCCTGATGGGGGAATGCGACATCCTGCAAGTTGTTTGCGATATCAGCGACCGGCTCGGGGCTGACGGCAAGCTATTCCTGATTCCTGCCAGCACCCAGGTGAACGAAATCCTGGGCACCCTGCGCCAGTCCTTTGATTTTGACAAGATCAACGAAGGTCTGCGAAAACTGAACAAAGATCACGATCTGGATTATGTGATCCTGGACACCAACGCTGGCTTGAACGAAAACACCCTGACTGCCATTGCCTTAGCCAACGATCTGGTCGTCCTGCTGCGGCCAGACCAGCAAGACTATCAAGGCACAGCCGTGACCGTCGAAGTAGCTCACAGCCTGGGGATGCAGTGCCAGTTCGTTGTCTTGAACGACATCCCCGATACATTCGACCGGGAAAGCGCCTGGAAAGAATTGGAATCCACCTATGGCTGCCGGGTGGGCGCGCTTCTACCCCATTCGGAAGAACTGATGGCTATGGCCAGCGCCAGGGTACTGGCATTGGCGCAGCCGCAAGACCCATACGTTATAAATCTTCGCCAGCTCGCTCTTCAGCTGCTGGATTAAATAAAAAAGCATCTGGGGCTGTCTAAAAAGTCTAGGTTTTTCTTTTTAGACAGCCCATAGTGGGATGAATTGTTGAAAAAATCCACCTATGTGGGGGGTT